>NZ_JBICII010000067.1:0-775 GCF_043101865.1 Pseudomonas sp. zjy_15 | reverse complement strand
GGTGCATGGTTTGAGCCCCGTTACATCTTCCGCGCAGGCCGACTCGACTAGTGAGCTATTACGCTTTCTTTAAAGGGTGGCTGCTTCTAAGCCAACCTCCTAGCTGTCTAAGCCTTCCCACATCGTTTCCCACTTAACCATGACTTTGGGACCTTAGCTGACGGTCTGGGTTGTTTCCCTTTTCACGACGGACGTTAGCACCCGCCGTGTGTCTCCCATGCTCGGCACTTGTAGGTATTCGGAGTTTGCATCGGTTTGGTAAGTCGGGATGACCCCCTAGCCGAAACAGTGCTCTACCCCCTACAGTGATACATGAGGCGCTACCTAAATAGCTTTCGAGGAGAACCAGCTATCTCCGAGCTTGATTAGCCTTTCACTCCGATCCACAGGTCATCCGCTAACTTTTCAACGGTAGTCGGTTCGGTCCTCCAGTCAGTGTTACCTAACCTTCAACCTGCCCATGGATAGATCGCCCGGTTTCGGGTCTATACCCAGCGACTAAACGCCCTATTAAGACTCGCTTTCGCTACGCCTCCCCTATTCGGTTAAGCTCGCCACTGAATATAAGTCGCTGACCCATTATACAAAAGGTACGCAGTCACCTAACAAAGTAGGCTCCCACTGCTTGTACGCATACGGTTTCAGGTTCTATTTCACTCCCCTCTCCGGGGTTCTTTTCGCCTTTCCCTCACGGTACTGGTTCACTATCGGTCAGTCAGTAGTATTTAGCCTTGGAGGATGGTCCCCCCATATTCAGACAAAGTTTCTCGTGCTC
>NZ_JBICII010000066.1:0-2852 GCF_043101865.1 Pseudomonas sp. zjy_15 | reverse complement strand
AGCCCGCGAAGAAGGCCACTCGGTTTCAGATGGAAACCACGAAGAACGACACGATCAACGCCAAGCCGGCAAACCACATCAGCGACCGCAAGGCAGCCCAGTCGGCCAGGTAGCAGATGATGTAAAGCAAGCGGCTGGTGATATACATCACCCCCAGCACATCCTGGGTCACCTGCTCTGCATTGCCCACGATATCCGCCACAAGCACCGCCGCAGCAAATGCCGGAAACGCTTCGTAGCCATTCTGCTGCGCAGCATGGGCACGCCGTGGCAGGCCCGACAAGGTATCGAGGAAGGCTCGCGGATCGTGATTGTCCTTGAGGCCGAAGCGGCCACTGCTCGCCTTGGCGATCAAGGCACAAAGCGGGTTCAACAGCAGCGCAATCAGGATGCACCACAGGGCAACAGTCATGGACAGGACTCCTTGTTCAGTCTTCAGGTCAAAGCTTCATTACCAGCATGCCGGCCAACACCAGCCCGCAAGCTAGGAGTCTCGGCCCGCCAAAAGGTTCTTTGAGGTAGCGCATACCCAGCACCACCACCAGGATCACGCTCAACTCCCGCAGAGCCGCCGCCTCGGCCACTGACCCCAGGTGCATGGCCCACAGCACCAGGGCATAGCTGAACAATACGCAGAACCCTACCGCCAACCCAAGGCGCCATTGGGTTCGCCAGAACAGTACGAATGGCGCCCGCCGCGCGACGCTCGCCAACAACGGGAATTGCCAGGCGCTGAGCAGGGTCAACCAGACCAGGTAATCCCACGGTTTGCCCCACAGGCGCACGGCCTGGCCGTCGAACCAGGTGTAGCAACCAATGCACAGGCCAATCAAGGCAACCACCGGCAGCATCGACCATGGCAGCCGGTCACCGCCGCCGCCCTGCCACAACAGGCAGGCCATGCCACAGGGGATCAACAGGATACCGATGATCTGCTGCTGGCTCAGCGATTCCCCGGCAAAGGCCAGGGTCAGCCCCAGCACCACCAGCGGTGACAGCCCGCGCATCAGAGGATAGACCAGCCCCAGGTCGCCCACGCGGTAGGCCTGGATCAGCAGATAGCGGTACAACTGCTCAGCCAGTGCCGAGGCTACCAACCAGGGCCAGATTTCAGCAGGCGGAACATCGACAAAGGGCACCGCCAGCACCGCGAAGGCCAGCGCTACCGTGTCCATGCTGGCAATTACCAGCAAGCGCTCGCCACTGAATTTGATCAAGGTATTCCAGGTTGCATGCAGCAGGGCGGCAACCAGCACCAGAGATGTTGCCAACACGCCTTCTTATCCTTATGGCTTTTCATGGCTGTGAATATATAGCGTTCAGGGGGGCTTTGTGGGAGCGGGCATGCCCGCGAAGAATGCAACTCGGTGTATGGCACCGGCTTTGCCGGTGTTCGCGGGCACGCCCGCTCCCACAGGGTAACCAGTGCAGACTGTCACGGGAACGATTTGGACTAATTCGGTCAAACCCTGTGCCCCGAACCCCGCGCCAGGTCATCAAAGAACTGCCCGAGCCATTCGGGTTGAGACTTGGAAGCCACTGTCACAGGATTCAGGATGCTTGAACTCGTTGCCGCGTTTATTTGCCTCACCACCCTTCTTACCTATGTCAATTACCGCTTCATCGGCCTGCCCCCCGCTATCGGCGTGATGGTTACGGCGCTGCTGTTTTCCCTGATATTGCAAGGCCTGAGCGTTATCGGCTTCCCTGGCCTGGAAGAACGCGTCGAAGGGCTGATGAACCAGATCGACTTCAACGACCTGCTCATGCACTGGATGCTGGCGTTCCTGCTGTTTGCCGGCGCCCTGCACGTCAACCTCAGCGACCTGCGCAGCTACCGCTGGCCGATTGGCCTGCTGGCCACCTTGGGCGTGCTGATCGCCACCGTGGTCATCGGCTACCTGGCGCATTGGGTGTTTGCCCTGTTCGGCTGGCAGGTGCCACTGATCTACTGCCTGCTGTTCGGTGCACTGATCTCACCGACCGACCCGATTGCCGTACTTGGCGCGCTGCGTACTGCCAATGCGCCCAAACCGCTTAAAACCACCATCGTCGGCGAGTCACTGTTCAACGACGGTACGGCAGTCGTGGTATTCACCGTGCTGCTGGGCATCATCCGGCTGGGTGAAACACCGAGCATGACCGACACGGCGATCCTGTTCGCCCGCGAGGCCATTGGCGGTGCGGTGTTCGGTGGCCTGATCGGCTATGCCACCTACCGCATGATCAAGAGCGTCGAGCAGTATCAGGTGGAAGTCATGCTGACCCTGGCGCTGGTGATCGGTGGTTCGGCAATGTGCTACGAGCTGCATGTGTCGGCGCCGATCGCCATGGTGGTGGCCGGCCTGATCATCGGCAACCTGGGGCGCAACCTGGCGATGAATGACATGACCCGCCGTTACATGGACGGTTTCTGGGAACTGATCGACGACATGCTCAATGCCCTGCTGTTCGCATTGATCGGTCTGGAGCTGTTGCTGCTGCCGTTCAACTGGATGCACCTGGCGGCTGGCGGCGTACTGGCACTGGCAGTGCTGCTGTCGCGCCTGCTGACCGTGGCTCCGGCGATCGTGCTGCTGCGGCGCTGGCGTCCGGTGCCCAAAGGCACGGTGCGGGTGCTGACCTGGGGGGGCCTGCGCGGTGGCGTGTCGGTGGCACTTGCGCTGTCGCTACCGCTGGGCGAGGAACGGGACCTGCTGCTGTCGATCACCTACATCGTGGTGTTGTCGTCGATTCTGGTGCAGGGGTTGAGCATTGGGCGGGTGGTACGCAAGGTCAGCGCCCAGCCTTGAGAATGCCGGGGCCGCTTTGCGGCCCATTCGCGGGTGAACCCGCTCCTACGGGATCGCGTC
>NZ_JBICII010000065.1:0-32768 GCF_043101865.1 Pseudomonas sp. zjy_15 | reverse complement strand
ACATGCTCAAGGTCAATCACGCCTCGCTTGCCAAGCGCTATGCTTGTTATATGGCCCCACTGCAAAAGGATTGCTGTCCATGTCCCCGTTCCTGTCACTGTTCGTACCGGTGTTCCTGTTCCTGATGCTGCTGACCATCGGCTTCAGCATGCGCGAACGCAACATCGGTGTACTGATGATGTGGATCGGCACCTTGGGTATTTTCGGCCTCACCTGCTGGAAGATCCTCGAGAAACTGCCGACATAAACCTCTACACTCGGTCAATCGTTTGACCTGAGGTAGATTTTCCAGTGCCTGCCCTCCTGCGTTACCTGTTCCTGATGCTCTTGCTTTTCATTGCCCCGGCACAAGCAGCGGGCCTGCCTGGCCTGCTGGGCGGCAGCGCGCCCGCCCAGCCAGAGGCCACCGAGCCACTGGGCAAATCGCTGGATGAGGTGATCAAGAACCTCGAAAATGACCAGCAGCGGGCCAAGCTGCTGGCCGACCTGAAAAAACTGCGCGACGCCACCCGGCAATCGCAACCCAGTGTTGAACAGGGTGTGCTCGGTCTGATCGGCGGTGCCCTGCACGACTTTGAAAAACAGTTCAGCGGCGATGCCAGTCCATTCCACCGCTGGGCCGCGGAAATCGAACAGGCACAGGCCGAACTGACCGAGCTGATGGTGCCCGTGCACCAGTGGCCGGCGATCCTGTTCGGTTTTGCTGCAGTGATTGCCGTGTGGAGCGTGCTGGCCTATGCCTTCAACTGGGTCGGCCATCGGCTACGCCTGCGCTTTGGCCTGAGCGAAGAACTGCCACAACACCCGCGTACCTGGGACCTGGTGCGCTTTGCCTTGCGCAAGCTTGGCCCATGGTTGGTCGCGCTGGTGTTCACGGTGTACCTGAGTTTCGTGCTGCCGCCATCGCTGGGCAAATCGCTGGCCATGGTGCTGGCCTACGCCCTGGTGGTCGGTACCTGCTTTTCGGCCATTTGCGTCATCGCCTTTTCCTTGCTGGACGGCCCACACCGCCACCGTGCCCTGCACATCCTGCGGCGCCAGGCGTTTCGCCCGTTGTGGCTGATCGGCAGCTTCGCCGCGTTTGGCGAGGCGATGAGCGATCCACGCATGCTGGTGGCCCTCGGTACCCACCTGGCCCACGCCCTGGCGACCTTGGCCAATGTAATTGCGGCGCTGTGCACCGGGTTGTTCATCCTGCGCTTCCGCCGCCCGATCGCCCACCTGATCCGCAACCAGCCACTGTCGCGGCGCCTGACCCGACGCACCCTCAGCGATACCATCGAGATCCTCGGCAGCTTCTGGTTCATTCCAGCGCTGATCCTGGTGGCCATTTCGCTGTTCGCCACCTTCGTCTCCGCCGGCGACACCAGCACTGCCCTGCGCCAGTCGCTGATGTGCACGGTGCTGGTGGTGGTGTGCATGGTGCTCAACGGCCTGGTGCGCCGCCATACTGCCAACCCCAAGCGGGCCAGCAAGCGCCAGGCGGTGTACACCGAGCGCCTGCGCAACTTCGGCTACCTGCTGGTGCACTTGTTCATCTGGCTGGTGTTCATCGAGTTGGGCCTGCGCGTGTGGGGCGTGTCGATGATCAGCTTCGCCGAGGGTGACGGCCATGACGTCAGCCTGCGCCTACTGGGCCTGGCCGGCACGCTGATGGTGGCCTGGCTGGTGTGGATCCTTGCCGACACCGCCGTACACCATGCCCTGGTGGGCTCGCGCCGGGGGCTGGCCAACGCCCGTGCGCAAACCATGATGCCGTTGATCCGCAACGTGATGTTCGTGGTCATCTTCATCATCGCGGTCATCGTCGCACTGGCCAACATGGGCATGAACGTCACTCCGCTGCTGGCCGGTGCCGGTGTGATCGGCCTGGCCATCGGTTTTGGCGCGCAGTCGCTGGTGGCCGACCTGATCACCGGCCTGTTCATCATCATCGAGGATTCGCTGGCCATCGACGACTATGTGGATGTCGGCGGCCACCTGGGCACGGTGGAAGGGCTGACCATTCGTACCGTGCGCCTGCGCGACATCGACGGCATTGTGCATACCATCCCGTTCAGCGAGATCAAGAGCATCAAGAACTACTCGCGGGAGTTCGGCTACGCGATCTTCCGCGTGGCAATCCCGCACAGCATGAACATCGACCAAGCGATCACGCTGATTCGCGAAGTGGGGCAGAAGCTGCGCAATGACCCGCTGATGCGCCGCAACATCTGGTCGCCGCTGGAGCTGCAGGGGGTGGAGAGCTTCGAGTCAGGCTCGGCGATCTTGCGGGCGCGCTTCAAGACCGCGCCGATCAAGCAGTGGGAGGTGTCGCGGGCGTTCAACCTGGCCTTGAAGCGGCAGCTGGACGAGGCCGGGCTTGACCTGGCGACGCCGCGATTGTCGGTGCAAGTGGTGACAGCCGGTGGGGGTGGGATGACGGAGGCCAGTTCGTAGGAGCGGGTTTACCCGCGAAGAAGGCAACACCTCATCCAGCCTGGGCACGAATGCGGATCGCATCATGCCGCCAATACTCGAGGTCGCAGTCGATCAAGTGCCCATGCTGGTCACTGTTGACCCGGGTAATGTGCAAGCCCGGGCTGCCCGCCGACACTTTCAAGGCACTGGCCGCCTCCACCGGCAACGCTGTCGGCAGGATCTCGAAGCACACCTGCCCGTATTCGATGCCATACACGCGCCCATAAACCTCGGTCAGTGACTGCGCCAGGTCGTGTTCGAGAATGCCGGGAAAGTACCGGGGGTTGAGGTAGTGCTCGGCATACAGCACCGCCCGCCCGTCAATCCGCCGTAACCGGCAGACGCGCACCACGCTGGACAACGCCGGCAGCTGCAAGCGTGCACAGATGGCAGCCGAAGCCGGCTGCAGCCTCGCCGACAGCAGTTCGGTGCTGGCCACCCGCCCCTGATCGCGCACCATGGCATGGAAGTGGCTGCGCTCGATCAGGTCATAGGTCAAGCGCTGCGGCGCAACGAACCAGCCTCGGCGCTCTTCGCGGTAGATCAAGCCTTGGGCCTCAAGCTGCACCAACGCCTCACGCAGGGTAATGCGCGTGGTGTCGAACACCTCGCTGAGCCGCCGCTCGGCCGGCAGCTTGCCGCCCGGCGCCAGCAGGCCATGCTCGATCTGCTCCTGCAGGGCATGGCAGATGGCTGTTACCGCACGCGGGGGCGTCGACTGCATCAAAAGGTTACCTATCTGGACTAGTCCAGCCCCATCACAGGGCAGATTGAGAATAGTGCAAGCCTATGCAGGGCTGATGAACATCCTGTGACAAAGGCTTGTGCCAGGTACTGCCAGAAACGCGCCAAGCCAGCAGAACCGGGGCGATTACCTGGTCTACGCTGTAGCTTCAGGGCCCTCACCGGCCCCCTCCCTACATCAAACTGTCACGCAAGCGGCCTACCTTGGCTCAAGGTTTGCTGACCTAGACCAAAGGTGCCAGTCAAAGGCTTGCAACGGCTTTACCCAGAACAACGATCGTAAAGGCACCCACCCAAAGGAGCTTCGGATGAAAAAGTTCTTCATGGCGTCACTGCTCGGTTCGGCCATCGCGTTGTGTACCACGGCCATGGCCGCTGGCACTGACCTCAAGGCCCTGGAAGACGCCGCCCGCAAGGAAGGCACTGTCAACAGCGTGGGCATGCCCGACGCCTGGGCCAACTGGAAAGGCACCTGGGAAGACCTGGCCAGCAAGTACGGCCTCAAGCACAGCGACACCGACATGAGCTCAGCCCAGGAACTGGCCAAGTTCGAAGCCGAGAAGGACAACGCCAGCGCCGACATCGGTGACGTGGGTGCCGCCTTCGGCCCGATCGCGGTGACCAAGGGCGTCAGCCAGCCTTACAAGCCAAGCACCTGGGACCAGGTGCCGGAATGGGCCAAGGACAAGGACGGCCACTGGGCGCTGGCCTATACCGGGACCATCGCCTTCATCATCAACAAGGACCTGGTCAAGGAAGAGGAACGGCCGAAAACCTGGCATGACCTGGAAAAAGGCAAGTACAAGGTCGCCATCGGTGACGTCGGCACCGCCGCCCAGGCCGCCAACGGCGTGCTGGCTGCGGCCATCGCCTACAAAGGTGACGAGCAGAACATCCAGCCAGGCCTGCAGTTGTTCACCAAGCTGGCGCAGCAGAAGCGCCTGTCACTGGCCAACCCGACCATCCAGACTCTGGAAAAAGGCGAAGTGGAAGTTGGCGTGGTGTGGGACTTCAACGGCCTGAGCTACCGTGAACAGATCGACCCAAAACGTTTTGAAGTGCTGATCCCCTCGGACGGCTCGGTGATTTCCGGCTATACCACGGTCATCAACAAGTACGCCAAGCACCCCAACGCGGCCAAGCTTACCCGTGAATACATCTTCAGCGACGCCGGGCAGATCAACCTGGCCAAGGGCCATGCGCGGCCGATCCGGGCCGAGCACCTGAAGCTGCCGGCGGATGTGCAGGCCAAGCTGCTGCCCAACGACCAGTACGCTGCCGCCCAGCCGATCAAGAATGCCGAAGCCTGGGAAGCCACCTCGAAGAAACTGCCGCAGATGTGGCAGGAGCAGGTGATCATCGAGATGGAGTAAGGGGCTGGGCTTTGTAGTGCCTGATCCGGCCCTTTCGCGGGTAAACCCGCTCCTACACAGGGATACGCGATACATGTAGGAGCGGGTTTACCCGCGAAGATGCCAACGCGGTTCATGACTGGAGAAAACATGCAACACAACGTCATCCTGGTCCTGCTCGACGGCCTCAACTACCAGGTCGCCCACCATGCGATGGGCCACCTGCACGCCTACGTCGAGGCCGACCGTGCCGCGCTGTACCGCGTGGAATGCGAGCTGCCATCGCTGTCGCGGCCGCTGTACGAATGCATCCTCACCGGCGTGCCGCCAATCGACAGCGGCATCGTGCACAACAACATCAACCGCCTGTCCAACCAGCGCAGCGTGTTTCACTACGCCCGCGAGGCCAACCTGGGCACCGCGGCGGCGGCCTATCACTGGATGAGCGAGCTGTACAATCGCTCGCCCTTCGACCCGCAGCGCGACCGCCACACCCACGCGCCGAAGCTGCCGATCCAGCACGGGCTGTTCTACTGGGACGACCGTTACCCCGATTCGCACCTTCTGGCCGATGGCGAGTACCTGCGCCGCCGTCACGCCCCCAACTTCCTGCTGGTGCACCCGATGAGCGTTGACGACGTGGGTCACCGCCACGGCCTGGACAGCAGCCAGTATCGCAATGCTGCACGCAGCGTCGACATCCTGCTGGCCGACTACCTGCCCGGTTGGCTCGAAGAGGGCTACCAGGTATTGGTCACCGCCGACCACGGCATGAACAACGACCGTTCGCACAACGGCCTGCTGGCTGAAGAACGTGAAGTGCCGCTGTTCGTCTTCGGCGACGCCTTCAGCCTGGACCCGGCCGCCAAACCACTGCAGACCGAACTGTGCGGCACCATCTGCGAGCTGCTGGGCGCCGCGCACGACAAGACGGTTTGCCGGGAGCTACTGAAGTGAGTGGCGGCATACGTGGCCGCTACCTGGCCCTGCTCTGCCTGCTGCCGTTCGCCGTGTTCTTCGTCATCTTCCAGGTCGCCCCACTGGCCTGGGTGGCGATCAACAGCCTGCAATCGGAAGCCGGCTGGGGCATCGACAACTTCAGCAAGGTGTTCGCCTCCAAGTTCTACCTGCAGGCGTTGCAACGCAGCCTGGAAATCAGCTTCTGGTCGAGCGTGTTCGGCATCGTCATTGCGACCCTCGGCGCCTACTCGCTGCGCCAGGTGGACTCGAAGCTGCGCGACTTCGTCAGCGCCTTCGCCAACATGACCAGCAACTTTGCCGGTGTGCCGCTGGCCTTTGCCTTCATCATCCTGCTCGGCTTCAACGGCGCGCTGACCCTGCTGCTGAAGCAAGTTGGCCTGCTGGAGGACTTCAGTATCTATTCCAAAAGCGGGTTGATCCTGGTGTACACCTACTTCCAGATCCCGCTGGGCGTATTGCTGCTCTACCCCGCCTTCGACGCCCTGCGCGAAGACTGGCGCGAGTCAGCCGCGCTGCTGGGCGCCAACCACTGGCAGTACTGGCGGCACATCGGCCTGCCGGTGCTGGCCCCGGCGCTGCTGGGCACTTTCGTCATCCTGCTGGCCAATGCCCTCGGCGCCTACGCCACCGTGTACGCACTGACCACCGGCAACTTCAACGTACTGCCGATCCGCATCGCCGGCCTGGTGGCGGGCGACATCAGCCTCGATCCGAACCTGGCCAGCGCCCTGGCAATGGTGCTGGTGGGGCTGATGACGCTGGTCACGGTGGTGCATCAATGGCTGCTGAAAAGGAGCTACCATGCGCGCTGACATCCGTTCCGGCGGCTGGTACCACCGCCTCGTGGTCTACCTGCTGTTCCTGATCCTGCTGCTGCCCCTGGCCGGCACCCTCCTCTACTCGCTGGCCACCAGCTGGTCGGCGACCCTGCTGCCCAGCGGCCTGACCCTCAAGTGGTATGCGGCGCTGTGGAGCGAGCCGCGCTTCCTTGCGGCCTTCGGCCAGTCGCTGCTGGTGTGCGTAGGTGCACTGCTGCTGTCGGTGGTGCTGATCTTGCCACTGCTGTTCGTGGTGCATTACCACTTCCCGCGGCTCGACGCGCTGATGAACATCCTCATCCTGCTGCCATTCGCGGTGCCGCCAGTGGTGTCGTCGGTGGGGCTGCTGCAGCTGTATGGCAGCGGGCCGATGGCCATGGTCGGCACACCGTGGATCCTGATCGGCTGCTACTTCACCATCGCCCTGCCGTTCATGTACCGGGCCATCACCAACAACCTGCAGGCCATCAACCTGCGCGACCTGATGGACGCCGCGCAGCTGCTCGGCGCCAGCACCTGGCAGGCCGCACTGCTGGTGGTGCTGCCGAACCTGCGCCAGGGCCTGATGGTGGCAGTGCTGCTGTCGTTCTCGTTCCTGTTCGGCGAATTCGTGTTTGCCAACCTGCTGGTCGGCACCCGCTACGAGACCCTGCAGGTGTACCTGAACAACATGCGCAACAGCAGCGGCCACTTCAACAGCGCGCTGGTGATCTCCTACTTCGCCTTCGTGCTGGTACTGACCTGGGTCGCCAACCGCCTGAACAAGGACAAGACCTGACATGAGCTTCGTCAGCGTACAGAAACTACAGAAAAGCTACGCCGGCAGCCCGGTGTTCGAGAGTATCGACTGCCACATCGAACGCGGCGAATTCGTCACCCTGCTCGGCCCGTCCGGCTGCGGCAAGTCCACCCTGCTGCGTTGCATTGCCGGGCTGACCCCGGTGGACAGCGGGCAGATACTGCTCGACGGCCAAGACATCGTGCCGCTAAGCCCGCAAAAGCGTGGCATCGGCATGGTGTTCCAGAGCTACGCGCTGTTCCCTAACATGACCGTGGAGCAGAATGTTGCCTTTGGCCTGCGCATGCAGAAGGTCAAGGCCGACGAAAGCCAACTGCGGGTACACGAGGTGCTGGCGCTGGTGGAGCTGGGCAAGTTCGCCGGGCGCTACCCGCACCAGCTTTCCGGCGGCCAGTGCCAGCGCGTGGCCCTGGCACGCTCACTGGTCACCCGCCCGCGCCTGCTGCTGCTCGACGAACCGTTGTCGGCGCTGGATGCGCGTATCCGCAAGCACCTGCGCGAGCAGATTCGCGCCATCCAGCGCGAACTGGGGCTGACCACCATATTCGTCACTCACGATCAGGAGGAAGCGCTGACCATGTCCGACCGCATCTTCCTGATGAACCAAGGGCGCATCGTCCAGAGCGGCGATGCCGAAACCCTCTACACCGCCCCCGTGGACCTGTTTGCCGCCGGATTCATCGGCAACTACAACCTGCTCGACGCCGACAGCGCCAGCCGCCTGCTGCAGCGCCCGGTGGCCAGCCGCCTGGCGATCCGCCCGGAGTCGATCACCCTTGGCGAGCACGGCGAGCTGGACGCCGAGGTGCGCAGCCACAGCCTGCTGGGCAACGTGATCCGCTACCGGGTGCGGGTGCGCGAAGTGGAGCTGGTGGTCGATGTGCTCAACCGCTCGCCGGCCGACCTGCACGCGGACGGGAAACGGGTAAGCGTGTCGATCGACCCCACTGCGCTGCGGGAAGTGGCTTAAGGAGACTCAACACCATGGCACTGGCAATTTTCGATCTGGATGAAACCCTGATCCACGGCGACTGCGCCTCACTGTGGAGCGAGCAGATGGCCCGGTTGGGCTGGGTCGACGGCAAGGATTTCCTGCGCCGCGACCATGAACTGATGGAAGCTTATGGCAGGGGCCACCTGCAGATGGAGGACTACATGGCCTTCAGCCTGGAGCCGATTGCCGGGCGTACCCTGGAAGAAGTCGAGCACCTGGTGGCACCGTGGGTCGAAGAAGTGATCGAACCGATCATCTACGGTGACGCCTGCCGCTGCATTGCCGAGCACCGCAAGCGTGGGGATCGCATCCTGATCATTTCCGCTTCGGGTACGCATCTGGTCGGGCCGATTGCCGCGAGACTGGGCGTGGATGAGTACCTGGCCATCGAGCTGGAGGCAGTGAACGGGGTGTACACCGGCAAGACCCTCGGGGTGCTGACCTATCGTGAGGGCAAGATCACTCGCTTGCTGGAGTGGCTGGATCAGGAGCAGGAAAACCTGGAAGGCGCGAGTTTCTATTCCGATTCGAGGAATGACTTGCCGTTGCTGTTGAAGGTGGATCATCCGCATGTGGTGAACCCGGATGCGGTGTTGCGCGAGCATGCCGAGATCAATGGGTGGCCGATTCTGAGCTGGAGCTGAAGGTTTTTGTGGGTTGTGCCGGCTTCTTCGCGGGTAAACCCGCTCCTACATCGCACAGTGTTCAAATTGTGGCGATCTCAATGCAGGTGCGGGTTTACCCGTGAAGGGGCCTGGCCGGCTTACACCAGGCTAGGGTCGATCACCATCACCAGCTTGCCCGACACCTGATTGGTCTCCAGCTCGGCATACGCCGCCTGGGCAAACTCCACCGGATAGGTATCGACCAGCTGCGGCGACAAACGCCCCTCGGCAAACAGTGGCCATACGTGCTGCTGCAGTTCGCTCAGCAGCTCGGCCTTGAAGCCGTCGTCACGGTTGCGCAGGGTGGAACCGGTGATTTCCAGGCGCTTGCCCAGCACTTGGGCCAGGTCCAGCTCAAACTTGCGTCCGCCCATCAGGCCGATGATCACCCAGCGACCGTCGCGGGCCAGCAGTTTGAGGTTCAGCTCACCGTAGCTAGCGCCCACCGGGTCGAGAATCACGTCGAACGGGCCAAAACCTTCCAGCTCGTCCAGGTTCTCGTTACGGACCACACCACCCGCAGCGCCCAGCGCTTGGCAGTAGGCCAGACGATCCTGCGAACCGACGCTGACCCACACCGGGCTGCCGAACGCCTTGCACAGCTGGATGGCGGCCGAGCCAACGCCACTGGCGCCGGCGTGCACCAACACCTTCTCGCCAGCCTTCACCGCACCGAGCTGGAAGATGTTCAGCCAGGCGGTGGCATACACCTCCGGCAGCGCTGCCGCCTCATGCAGGCCAAGGCCTTCGGGTACCGGCAGGACGTGACGGGCATCGACCACCACTTCCTCGGCCATGGCGCCGCTGGCCAGCAGGGCGCAAACGCGGTCACCCACGCGCCAATCGGCACCAGCCCCCACCTCTTCAATCACCCCGGAACACTCCAGTCCCATGTACGGGCTGGCACCTGGTGGTGGCGGGTACAAACCTTTCATCTGCAGCAGGTCGGCGCGGTTCAGCCCCGCTGCGGCCACGCGAATGCGCACTTGGCCCGCGTCACAGGTCGGGCGCTCGGCCTCGACCCACTCCACATGTCCGTCAACGCCTTGCAATGCCTTCACAGTGCCTCCATAGTTGAATCATGACTGGGCCTGAGGTCGCTTACCTCAGGCCTTTTGCAGTATTTGCCCGGCTCCATGGAACCGGCAACGGAAAAGACGGCCTACTATGCGTGATCAATTGCCTCCACGTCGAATCAGCATGAAGCATTTCCTTCCAAGCACCGCACTGGCTGTGATGATCGGCCTGGGCAGCCTCACGCTCGGCGGCAATGCGGCGGCCGCCAACAAGTGGGACAGCCTGCAGCCCGACCGCGACGAGATCGTCGCCAGCCTCAACGTGGTGGAATTGCTCAAGCGCCACCACTACAGCAAGCCACCTCTGGACGATGCCCGTTCGGTCATTATCTACGACAGCTACATCAAGCTGCTGGACCCGGCGCGCAGCTACTTCACCGCTGCCGACATTGCCGAATTCGATAAATGGAAAAGGCAATTCGACGATTTCCTCAAGAGCGGCAACCTGGACCCGGGCTTCACCATCTACAAACGCTACCTCGACCGCGTCAAGCAACGCCTGGACTTCGCCCTGGCCGAGCTGAACAAGGGCGTGGACAAGATGGACTTCACCACCAAGGAAACCTTGCTGATCGATCGCAAGGACGCACCGTGGATGAAGAACCAGGCCGAGCTCGACGACTTGTGGCGCAAACGCGTGAAAGACGAAGTGCTGCGCCAGAAGATCGCCGGCAAGGAACCCAAGCAGATCCAGGAAACCCTGATCAAGCGTTACAAGAACCAGCTCGCGCGCCTGGATCAGACCCGTGCCGAGGACATCTTCCAGGCCTACATCAACACCTTCGCCCAGTCCTACGACCCACACACCAACTACCTGTCGCCGGACAACGCCGAGAACTTCGACATCAACATGAGCCTGTCGCTCGAAGGCATCGGTGCGGTGCTGCAAAGCGACAACGACCAGGTCAAGATCGTGCGCCTGGTGCCGGCAGGCCCGGCAGCCAAGACCAAGCAGGTGGCCCCGGCCGACAAAATCATCGGCGTAGCCCAGGGCAACAAGGAAATGGTCGACGTGGTGGGCTGGCGCCTGGACGAAGTGGTCAAGCTGATCCGTGGCCCAAAAGGCTCGGTGGTGCGCCTGGAAATCATCCCGGCCAGCAATGCACCTAGCGACCAGACCAG
Organism: Pseudomonas sp. zjy_15; assembly: GCF_043101865.1. Taxonomy (NCBI): domain Bacteria; kingdom Pseudomonadati; phylum Pseudomonadota; class Gammaproteobacteria; order Pseudomonadales; family Pseudomonadaceae; genus Pseudomonas; species Pseudomonas sp. zjy_15. The sequence goes on along the minus strand of NZ_JBICII010000065.1, from coordinate 21,757 downwards.
CAAGATTGTGTCGATCACCCGTGAAGCGGTGAAGCTTGAAGAGCAGGCGGCGAAGAAGTCGGTGCTCAAGCTCAAGCAGGACGGGCGTGACTACAAGCTGGGCATCATCGAGATTCCAGCCTTCTACCTGGACTTCAAGGCCTACCGTGCGGGCGACCCGGAGTACAAGAGCACCACGCGTGACGTGAAGAAGCTGCTCACCGAACTGCAAAAAGAAAAAGTCGATGGCGTGGTCATCGACCTGCGCAACAACGGCGGCGGCTCGCTGCAGGAAGCCACCGAGCTGACCAGCCTGTTCATCGAAAAAGGCCCGACCGTGCTGGTGCGCAATAGTGACGGCCGCGTCGACGTGCTGGAAGACGAAAACCCGGGGGCCTTCTACAAGGGCCCGCTGGCACTGCTGGTCAACCGCCTGTCGGCCTCGGCATCGGAGATCTTCGCCGGTGCCATGCAGGACTACCACCGCGCGCTGATCATCGGTGGCCAGACCTTCGGCAAAGGCACCGTGCAGACCATCCAGCCGCTCAACCATGGCGAGCTGAAGCTGACCCTGGCCAAGTTCTACCGCGTTTCCGGGCAGAGCACCCAGCATCAGGGGGTACTGCCGGACATCGACTACCCATCGATCATCGACACCAAGGAAATCGGCGAGAGCGCCCTGCCAGAGGCCATGCCGTGGGACACCATCCGCCCGGTGGTCAAGCCTGTGGCCGATCCGTTCAGGCCGTTCCTGGCCCAGCTCAAGGCGCAGCATGAGGCACGCAGCGACAAGGATGCCGAGTTCACCTACATCCGCGACCGCCTGGCCCTGACCCAGAAGCTGATGAACGAGAAAACCGTCAGCCTCAACGAACAGGAACGCCGCGCCCGCCACGACAGCATCGAAACCAAGCAACTGGCGCTGGAAAACATCCGCCGCAAGGCCAAGGGTGAAGAACCGCTGAAAGAGCTGAAGAAAGAGGACGAAGACGCTCTGCCGGTCGAGGATGAAAACACCAAGCCGGAAGACGACGCTTACCTTGCGGAAACCGGTCGCATTCTGATCGACTACCTCAGTGCCAGCACCAAGGTGGCCAAGAAGTAAGGCATCTCAGCAATGATGGCAGAATAATGCGACCTGTCATCAAACAGTCATCGTGCTGTCGTGAAATATGGGGGCCGGGCATGTAGATGCCCGGCCTTTTCATTTTCAGGAATACATCATGACCGTTGCCGAACAGCTCAGTGCCTTGAGTGCCATCCTGGCTCAACGCAGTATTCACAGTCTGTTCCAGCCTATCGTGTGCCTGAGTGAACATAGGGTGTTCGGCCATGAGGCGCTGAGCCGTGGTCCGTCCAACAGCCCGCTGCATGCGCCGCTCAACCTGTTTACCATCGCCCGCCAGGCCGGCCGCCTGACCGAGCTGGAAGCCGCTTGCCGAGAAAGCGCCTGCCGACGCTTCAGCGAGCAGCAACTGCAGGGCAAACTGTTTCTCAACATCTCGCCCGAATCGCTGCTGGAGCCGCACTACCCTTCTGGCCTGACCCTGAAACTGCTCGAACAGGTTGGCCTGCCGCCCAGCCGGGTGGTGATCGAGTTGACCGAGCACACGCCCACCGACGATTTCCAGCTGCTGTCCAATGCCCTGCACCACTATCGCGACATGGGCTTCTCGATTGCCATCGACGACCTGGGCGCGGGATATTCCAGCCTGCGCCTGTGGTCGGAGCTGCGCCCCGAATACGTGAAGATCGACCGGCACTTCATTGACGGCATCCACCGTGACCCGCTCAAGCGCGAGTTTGTTGGCTCCATTCTGCAGATCGCCCGGGCATCGAAGGCACAGGTGATTGCCGAGGGCATCGAGCTGGCGGAAGAGCTGGCGGTGCTGGTGGAGATGGGCGTGGACCTGGTGCAGGGCTACTTGTTAGGGCGGCCACAGGAGATGGGGGTACGCGACAGCGGGCTTTTACCAGCACTGACGCAGGTGCCACTGGCTGAACAACCGACAGTGCACTTGAATGCCACGATCGGGCAGCTGCTGGAGCTATTTGGCCGATACCAGCACCTGGAGGCATTGGAAGTGGTGGATGCCGATGGCAGGGGGTGCGGGTTGATTCACAGGGATGCGCTGCCTGTGCCGGCCTATTCGCGGGTGAACCCGCTCCTACAACAGCCTGATTCCAACCCCCGATGTGTGCCCACCACCGTGGTAGGAGCGGGTTTACCCGCGAATACGGTGGCGGCGGCAACGGTGAACGGCGGGTGGAGATTGGCCAGCAGGGCCGGCCTCTTCGCGGGTGAACCCGCTCCTACACGACGGCCTGTGGCCAACCCCTGATGTGTGGCCACCACCGATCAGTGTGGTAGGAGCGGGTTTACCCGCGAATGCGGTAGCGGCGGCAATGGTGAACGGCGGGTGGAGATTGGCCAGCAGACCCGGCCCTTTCGCGGCTGAACCTGAAGACGTAAAAAACCCGCCTGCCGGTCAGGGCAGGCGGGTTTTTGGGTACAGCGCCAGTATCAGTACGACAGACCGAAGTGCTCTTCGTCCATCGCCATCAGGTTGTTGGCGCCCGACAGCATGGTCGCCACATGGGTACGGGTACGTGGCAGGATGCGCTGGAAGTAGAAGCGGGCAGTCTGCAGCTTGGCGGTGTAGAACGCCTCCTCGCTGGTGCCGGCTGCCAGTTTCTCGGCGGCCAGGCGGGCGATGTCGGCCCAGAAGTAGGCCAGGCAGGCATAGCCGGAGTACATCAGGTAATCGACCGAAGCCGCACCCACTTCTTCACGGTCCTTCATGGCAGCCATGCCCACTTTCATGGTCAGCTCGCCCCACTCCTTGTTGATGGCCGCCAGTGGTTCGATGAACTCCTTGACCGCTTCGTTACCTTCTTGCGCCTGGCAGAACTTGTGCACGATCTTGGTGAAGCCCTTCAGTGCTTCGCCCTGAGTCATCAGCACTTTACGACCGAGCAGGTCGAGGGCCTGAATACCGGTAGTGCCCTCGTACAGCATGGAGATACGGCTGTCGCGCACGTTCTGCTCCATGCCCCATTCGGCGATGAAGCCATGGCCGCCGTAGATCTGCACGCCGTGGTTGGCGGCTTCGAAACCGACTTCGGTCATGAATGCCTTGGCGATCGGGGTCAGGAACGCCAGCAGGGCGTCAGCCTTCTTGCGCTCTTCTTCGTCCTGGCTGTACTTGACGATGTCCACCTGCTTGGCGGTGAAGTAAACCATCGCGCGGTTGCCTTCGGCGAAGGCCTTCATGGTCAGCAGCATGCGACGCACGTCCGGGTGGACGATGATCGGGTCAGCGGCCTTGTCCGGTGCTTTCGGGCCGGTCAGGGAACGCATCTGCAGACGCTCGCGGGCGTACTTCAGGCCACCCTGGAACGCCACCTCGGCGTGGGCCAGGCCTTGCAGCGCAGTCCCCAGGCGAGCAGTGTTCATGAAGGTGAACATGCAGTTCAGGCCTTTGTTGGCAGGGCCAATCAGGTAGCCGGTGGCAGCATCGAAGTTCATCACGCAGGTAGCGTTACCGTGGATGCCCATCTTGTGTTCGATCGAGCCACAGCTCACGCCGTTGCGTTCACCCACGCCACCCTCGGCATTGGGCAGGAACTTCGGCACGATAAACAGCGAAATACCCTTGGTACCGGCCGGTGCGTCCGGCAGGCGGGCCAGAACGATATGGACGATGTTGTCGGCCATGTCGTGCTCGCCGGCCGAAATGAAGATTTTGGTGCCCGACACCTTGTAGCTGCCGTCGGCCTGTGGCTCGGCCTTGGTGCGCAGCATGCCCAGGTCGGTACCGCAGTGCGGTTCGGTCAGGCACATGGTGCCGGTCCACTCGCCGGACACCAGCTTGGTCAGGTAGGTGTGCTGCTGCTCGGCAGTGCCATGCGCAGAAATAGTGTTCATCGCGCCATGCGACAAGCCTGGGTACATACCCCACGACCAGTTCGAACCACCGACCATTTCGCTCAGGGCCAGGCCCAGCGACTCTGGCAGGCCTTGACCGCCGTGCTCGACGTCATGCGCCAGGCTAGGCCAGCCGCCTTCGACGAACTGCTCGTAGGCTTCTTTGAAGCCGGTTGGGGTTTTCACCCCCGACTCGCTCCAGGTGCAGCCTTCCTGGTCACCCACACGGTTCAGCGGCGACAGCACCTGCTCACAGAACTTCGCGCCTTCTTCAAGGATCGCGTCGACCATGTCGGGCGTGGCGTCCTGGCAGCCCGGCAGGCTCTGATAGTGCGCTTCATAGCCAAGCAGCTCGTCGCGAACGAAGCGGATATCACGCAAGGGGGCTTTGTAGTCAGGCATGGCGATGAACCTCTAGGTGAGTTCTGTGGGGTGACCCGCGCTTGGCGGAAGCCGATCAAACAGTTGTTTGAAACTTACGTTTAGCTTAGCTTTCTGTCAAGGATGGACTATGGTGCCATTTACGCCACGGAAAATGGCAAATCAGTCATGCCATGGCACAAACCCTTGTAGGAGCGGGCTTGCCCGCGAAGAGGCCCGACCAGACAAAATTGTTGTCTGATCGGACGCATTCGCGGGCAAGCCCGCTCCTACATGGGCAGGCGCTGAAATAGGGGATGACGCAAGTGTTCAGGCGTAGGTGTCGATGATCCGGCCAAGCATTTCGTCGGATGCCTTGACGACCTTTGCGCCAAGCTCGACTTCGGTCTTGCCCACCGCCTGTTGCACGACACTGGTGGCCATGTCCATCTGCTGGCTGCGGTCGACCGCGCGCAAGCGTTCGGCCTGAAAATCGCTGGACTGGCTAGTGGCGGTGCGTTCGGCAGTGGTGTTGGCGATCTGGCTGGCAGCCTGATCGACGCGGTTCTGCCCGGTCTGGATTGCGCTCAGGCCCGCGTAGTAGGCGGAGCTACCGGTGATTTCCATGTCAGGACTCCATTGACGCTGGATGACGAACAGCCCCAATTAAAACAGGCTGGGGACAAAAAGGCCCGTTTAAATCCCTAATGGCTCAATGCCAGTTGATAGGCCTTGGGTATTCCTGCACTGGCCTAGTCGCGGGTAACCCCGCGCCTACAACGGTATGCGTTCCCTCGTAGGAGCGGGTTTACCCGCGAAGAGGCCGGGCCTGCAACACACTAATCCAGCAGATCCAGTTGCAGATGCTCAGCCACCATGTCGGCACTGGCCTGCTTGAGCTTGGGAACCCGCCCCAGGCAAGGCGCCGGCAGGCGCTCTGCAAGGCTGGCCAGGTTCTCTTCCAGTCGCGAGGTGCGCGGCTCGATGATGTTTGCCACCCAACCCGCCAACTGCAGCCCATCGCGCTCGATCGCCTCGGCGCTAAGCAAGGCATGGCTGATGCAACCCAACCGCACGCCTACCACCAGTATCACCGGCAACTGCAAGGCAACGGCAAGGTCGGACAGGTTATCCAGACCCGACAGCGGTACGCGCCAGCCACCGGCTCCCTCTATCAGGGTGAAGTCGGCATTTTGTTGCAGCACATTGCGCATCGCCGCGAGCAGGTCTGGCACTGCCAGCGTCACCCCTGCCTCGCGCGCCGCGACATGCGGGGCAATAGCAGGCTCGAAGGCAAACGGATTGACCTGCTCATAGGGCAGCTTGACCGTGCTTTCGTCGATAAGCGCCAGGGCATCGCTATTGCGCAAGCCTTTCGGCGTCATCGTGCAGCCTGAGGCAACCGGCTTGGCACCCAGCGTGCTCATGCCCTGCAAACGCGCCGCATGCAACAGGCCGGCGGCGATGGTGGTCTTGCCAACATCGGTGTCGGTACCCGCAATGAAAAAGGCCTGGCTCATCGTGCTCCCCTTACGCCTGTGGCTTGCGCAACACACCATAGACCACTTGATAGGTGGCTGGCAGCCCCGCGGGCTGGCGAAATGCCTCATAGGCCTGCAACAGGCCCTGCATTCGCGCCCTGCCGGTGAGACCGGAAGGTCGCCCAGGGTTCAGATTGTGCGCCCCCAACGCCTTCAGTTCGTGGGTCAGGCTGCGCACATCCGGGTAGTGCAGCACATGCGGGCACCGCTCCAGCTCAAGCTGTTCAAAACCGCTGGCTGCACACAGGCGCTGGTAGTCTTCGAAACGGCGGAAGCGGTTTACATGCACCAGGCCATCCACCGCCTGCCAGCTGGCGCGCAGCTCGTCGAGGGTGCCCACGCACAGGCTGCTGAAGGCCAGTACACCGCCTGGGCGCAGCACCCGCTGCGCCTCGGCCAGCACACTGGCGAACTGATCGCACCACTGCACCGCCAGACTGGAAAACACCAGATCGACGCTGCCATCGCGCAGCGGCAAACGCTCGGCGTCGCCAACCACGTGATACTGCGCCCCGCCCTTTACATGACGGGCGTGAAGCAACATGCCTTCGGCAATATCCACCGCCAGGCCACAGGCCTGGGTGAAACGCTCAGCCAGCATGCGGCTGAAATGGCCGGTGCCACTGCCCAGGTCCAGCCAGTGTGACGGCTGCAGGCCTACCGGCAACTGCTCCATCAGGCTCAGACCAACAGCGCGCTGAAGGGCCGCCACGCTGTCATAGCTGGCTGCGGCGCGGGAGAACGAGGCCGCCACCTGGCGCTTGTCGGGCAATGCGCCGGGCAGGGTCGGACGGGAAAGGTCAGTCATCGCCACTCTCATGCAGGAAACTCTTGATGCCCGTCGCCAGCTCCTGCGGGTACTCCAGCAGGAACGCGTGGGAACTGTCTTCGACCAGGCCCACTTCCACATCGGGCAACAGCTCGCTCAACGCCTTTGCCGCCTCTGCCGGCACTAGCGCATCGCTGCCGGCAAACAGGTGCAGCTGCGGGCCTCCATAGGCTTGCAAGGCTTCGCGGGTGTCCAGCTTGGCCAGCACTTCAAGGCCAGTGGCCAGGTACAACGGGTCGGTATCCGGCACGCCGACACCCAGTTGGCGCAACAGGGTACGCGGCTGCAGGGCGCCGTCGCTGCACAAGGTACGGAAGCGCTTGAGGGTGACCTGGGTATGGCTGCGGCAGCCGTCGAGAAAGGTGCCGAAGGTGTCTTCGGCCATGCCGTGGGGCCAGTCTGGCCGGGCCAGGAAGCTGGGGTTGCTGGCCAAGGTCAGCAGCCCGCAGCAGTGGTCGCCACGCTTGTGCGCCAGCGCGCTGGCCAGCATGCCACCCAGTGACCAGCCACCCAGCCAGACATCGTTGGGCAGCTTGCGGTCCAGATGGTCGATCCAGGCCTGCACATCGCTGTGGGCCAGTTCTGGCAGGGGCATCAGCTCTACCTGCAGGCGGGCGTCCTGGGCCCGCAGGCTAGCGGCCAGCGGCTCCAGCGCAGCAGTTCCCAAGCCCCAGCCAGGCAACAGAACAAGTCGATTACGCATCGGCGTTCTCCAACTGTGGATAACACTCGGCCAATGCATTCAACAATAGCTGCACCTGCGCCTCGCTGTGCGCGGCACTCAGGGTCACCCGCAGGCGTGCACTGCCAGCCGGCACGGTGGGTGGGCGGATGGCCGTCACCAGCAAGCCGCGCTCACGCAGCAGGCGTGACAGGCGCAACGCCTGCGCACTGTCGCCGATCACGATGGGCTGGATTGGCGTCGGGCTGTCCATCAACTGCAGCCCCATCTGCTGCGCGCCTTCCCGGAACTGGCGAATCAAGGCTGCCAGATGCTCCCGCCGCCAGGTTTCACGGCGCAGCAGCTCCAGGCTCTTGAGTGTGGCGCAGGCCAGCGCCGGTGGCTGGCTGGTGGTGTAGATGTAGGGGCGGGCGAACTGCACCAGCGCCTCGATCAGCGCTTCGCTGCCAGCAACAAAGGCGCCCGCAGTGCCGCAAGCCTTGCCCAGCGTACCAATCAGCACCGGTACGTCATCCATGCCCAGGCCAAAGTGCTCGACGATGCCGCCGCCCTGTGCGCCCAAGGTACCCAGGCCATGGGCATCGTCAACCATCAACCAGGCTCCGCGAGCACGGGCGACATCGGCCAGCGCCGGCAGGTCGGCCAGGTCACCGTCCATGCTGAATACGCCATCGGTCACCACCAAGGTATTGCCGACTGCCTTGTCCAGGCGGCTGGCCAGGCTGGCCGGGTCGTTGTGCAGGTATCGGTTGAAGCGGGCACCACTGAGCAGCCCGCCATCCAGCAACGAAGCATGGTTCAGGCGGTCTTGCAGCACCGTGTCGCCCTGCCCCACCAGCGCGGTGATGGCGCCCAGATTGGCCATATAGCCGGTGGAGAACAACAGGGCGCGCGGGCGGCCGGTGAGTTCAGCCAGTGCCTCTTCAACCTGATGGTGTGGGGTGCTGTGGCCAACCACCAGGTGCGAGGCACCACCCCCCACCCCCCAGCGCTCGGCGCCGGCCTGCCAGGCGGCGATCACCTCGGGGTGGTTGGCCAGGCCCAGGTAGTCATTGCTGCAGAAGGCCAGCAACCGTTGGCCGTCGACCACCACTTCCGGCCCCTGCGGGCTTTCCAGCAATGGCCGCTGCCGATACAGGTCTGCGGCGCGCCGTTCGGCCAGGCGCGCAGCCAGATCGAAAGCCATGTCAGGCTGTCGCGGCGTCGTAGAACATCTCGCTGCTGCGCTGCTCGACCAGCGCTTGCTCGATGGCTGCCTGGTGCACTTCGTCGGCATGTTCTTCACGCGCTTCGGGCTTGATACCCAAGCGTGCGAACAGCTGCATGTCCTTGTCGGCCTGGGGGTTGGCGGTGGTCAGCAGTTTTTCGCCGTAGAAGATCGAGTTGGCGCCCGCCATGAAGGCCAAGGCCTGCATCTGCTCGTTCATCTGCTCGCGGCCGGCGGACAGGCGCACGTGAGACTTGGGCATGAGGATACGGGCCACGGCCAGCATACGGATAAAGTCGAACGGGTCGACGTCCTCTTCCTCAGCCAGCGGCGTGCCGGCCACCTTGACCAGCATGTTGATCGGCACCGACTCCGGGTGCTCCGGCAGGTTGGCCAGCTGGATCAGCAGGCCGGCGCGGTCGTCCAGCGACTCACCCATGCCCAGAATGCCACCAGAGCAGATTTTCATCCCGGCATCGCGCACGTAGGCCAGGGTCTGCAGACGCTCGCTGTAGGTACGCGTAGTGATGATGCTGCCGTAGAACTCCGGCGAGGTGTCGAGGTTGTGGTTGTAGTAGTCCAGGCCAGCCTGGGCCAGGGCCTTGGTCTGCTCCTGGTCGAGCTTGCCGAGGGTCATGCAGGTTTCCAGGCCCATGGCCTTGACGCCTTTGACCATCTCCAGCACGTAGGGCATGTCTTTGGCCGACGGGTGCTTCCACGCCGCCCCCATGCAGAAACGGGTAGAACCGATGGCTTTGGCGCGGGCAGCTTCTTCCAGCACCTTCTGCACTTCCATCAGCTTCTGTTTTTCCAGCCCGGTGTTGTAGTGGCCGGACTGCGGACAATATTTGCAATCTTCCGGGCAGGCACCGGTCTTGATCGACAGCAAGGTCGAAACCTGCACGCGGTTGGGGTCGAAATGCGCGCGGTGCACGGTCTGCGCCTGGAACAGCAAGTCATTGAACGGTTGCTGGAACAGCGCCTTGACCTCGGCCAGGGACCAGTCGTGACGTGTTGTTGCAGTTGTGCTGGCGCTCATCGGCGTTTCCTTGTTTAGGCTGTAGCTGGCGCCGGGACAGGAAAGCCCGCCAGCGCATCACGGATAGCTCGCATAGTCATGGAAGGCCTATGAACTGTCAACTGTACTGGAATCGACTGGTTTACAAGTGCTCACTTATTAATCAGCAGTGTTTGTTATGCGATGAGCCTGCCGAGCAGCACTACCCGCTGTGCATCACCTGCGAACAGGCGCTGCCCTGGCTGGGTGATCAATGCCGGCATTGCGCCCTGCCCTTGCCCATGGCCGGCCTGACCTGCGCCGTGTGCGGCCGCGGCTTGCCGGCCTTCGATCAGGTCATTGCCCTGTGGCAGTTCGGCTTTCCGGTGGATACGTTGATCAGCCGCTTCAAGCACAATCGCCAATGGCCTTTGGGGCGCCTGATGGCTGAGCTACTCGGGCAAGGGCTGCTGTATCGCTATGCCGAAGGGCTGCCCCGCCCTGACCTGCTGTTGCCTGTGCCTTTGGCCAGGCGTCGACTGCGCGAGCGGGGGTTCAACCAGGCGGGGATGCTTGGGCGGTGGTTGTCGTCGCACGTCGGGGTAACATGCAACGAGCGATTGCTGGTCCGCACCCGCGAAACACCGGCACAGCAGCATCTGGGCGCCAAGGCACGACGGCGCAATTTGCGCCAGGCGTTCGCGGTAACGGGGGAGCTGGAAGGCAAGCATGTCGCCATCGTCGATGATGTGTTGACCACCGGTGCCACTGCGCAGGCTATTGCCATGGCACTGCGCAAGGCCGGTGCACGGCGGGTGGATGTGTATTGCCTGGCACGTACGCCCAAACCGGGGTATGTATGACCAGGCGCGACCTGCCCATTTGTAAAGCACCCTTGTATACGGAATACCCATGTCCCTACCCCCCCTTCTCACCCAGCACATCGCCCGCCGCCCACAGCGCATCGCGCTGCTGCAGCACATTGCCGAACAAGGCTCGATCACCCGCGCAGCCAAGGCAGCGGGTATCAGCTACAAGGCGGCCTGGGATGCCATCGACGAGCTCAACAATCTGGCCAGCCAACCTTTGGTCAAGCGCAGCACCGGTGGCCGTGGCGGCGGCGGTGCGCACTTGTCGCCGGAAGGCGAGCGGGTGCTGCGCCTGTACCAACGGCTGCAGGCCCTGCAGGCACAAATCCTTGAAGCCGCCGAAGAATCCAGCGACCTCGACCTGCTCGGGCGCCTGATGCTGCGCACCAGTGCGCGCAACCAGTTGCAGGGCCAGGTCAGCGCCCTGCGCCCAGAAGGCCGGTATGACCGCGTCAGCCTGGCATTGAGTGGCGGGCTGGAGATCGATGCGCTGATCACCCACGACAGCACGGCGCGCCTGGAGCTGACAGTGGGAACAACGGTGGTGGCGCTGCTCAAGGCCGGGTGGGTGCGCTTGTTGGCGGAGGGGGAAGAGGCCGAAGCGGGGAGCAATTGCCTTTGCACGAAGGTGGAGGAAGTGCTGGCAGAGGTCGATGGGCCCAGTGAAGTCAGGCTGGCGTTAGGCAACGGGCAGACCCTGTGTGCAATGGCTGACGCGCACTGGTTGGCTGCCCAGCAGGTCGTGGATGGCAGTGTGGTGCGGGTGCAGTTTCACCCGTCTTATGTGTTGATCGGGGTTCCCGCTTAGTCTGGCCGCGCGGTGCGCGGTTCGCGGGCTTGCCCGCTCCCACAGGGACCGCACCACCCGATGCATCTGGGCCGAAATGTGCGGGCACGCCCGCGAAGGGGCCGGCACCGGTATAAAGCGGTACCATGGCCCCACGCCGCTTACCCTCCGGAGCCACCATGTCCCACCCCTTCGACACCCTCACCCCCGACCTGGTCCTGGACGCAGTGGAAAGCCTGGGCTTTCTCAGCGATGCGCGGGTGCTGGCGCTGAACAGCTACGAGAACCGCGTGTACCAGGTGGGCATCGAAGACGCGCAGCCGTTGATTGCCAAGTTCTACCGCCCAGGCCGCTGGAGCGATGCGGCCATCCTCGAAGAACACGCCTTCACAGCCGAACTCGCCGACTGCGAGGTCCCGGTGGTTGCGCCCATGCAGCACGATGACCGCACCTTGTTCGAACACAAGGGCTTCCGCTTCACGCTGTTCCCACGTCGCGGCGGCCACGCCCCCGAACCTGGCAACCTCGACCAGTTGTATCGCCTGGGCCAGTTACTTGGCCGCCTGCATGCCGTGGGCGCCAGCAAGCCGTTCAAGCACCGTGAGGCACTGGCTGTGGACAACTTTGGCCACGCCTCGCTGAACACCTTGCTGGAGGGTAATTTTGTCCCGCGTGAACTGCTGCCGGCGTTCGAGTCCGTGGCCCGCGATCTGCTCAAGCGGGTGGAGGACATCTACGCTCGCACACCACACCAGCTCATCCGCCTGCACGGCGACCTGCACCCGGGCAACCTGATGCACCGTGACGAGGTGTACCACGTGGTCGACCTCGACGATTGCCGCATGGGCCCAGCGGTGCAAGACCTGTGGATGATGCTGGCCGGCAACCGCGAGGAGCGCCTGGGGCAACTGGCCGAGCTGATCGACGGCTATAACGAGTTCCACGACTTCGACCCGCGCGAGCTGGCCCTGATCGAGCCCCTGCGCGCCCTGCGCCAGCTGCACTATAGCGCCTGGCTGGCAAGGCGCTGGGACGACCCGGCGTTCCCGCCCAGCTTCCCTTGGTTCGGCCAGCCACGCTACTGGGGCGACCAGATTCTCGCCTTGCGCGAACAGATGGCTGCGCTGGATGAAACACCGCTGAAATTGTTCTAGAAGCACGCCCACCTCTGTCTACAATAGGCGTCGCTTTATTTAGCAACCTAAGCAAGGATTCTGCATGCACGCCGCAAACCCGCGTCGCGGGTACATACTGGGCTTGAGCGCCTACATCATCTGGGGCCTTTTCCCCCTCTACTTCAAGGCAATCCAGAGCGTCCCGGCGGTGGAGATCATTGTCCACCGGGTGCTCTGGTCAGCACTGTTCGGCTCGCTGCTGCTCCTGGTGTGGAAACACCCCGGCTGGTGGCGTGAACTGCGCAACAACCCGCGCCGGCTGGGCATCCTGGCACTGAGCGGGGCACTGATCGCCGGTAACTGGCTGACCTACGTGTGGTCGGTGAACAACGGCCGTATGCTCGAGGCCAGCCTGGGCTATTACATAAACCCGCTGATCAACGTCCTGCTGGGCATGCTGATTCTTGGCGAGCGCCTGCGCCGCCTGCAATGGCTGGCGGTGGGTATGGCCGCCGTAGGTGTCGCGCAGCAGGTGTGGCAAGTGGGCAGCCTGCCGTGGGTATCACTGGTGCTGGCGTTGAGCTTCGGCTTCTATGGGCTGATCCGTAAGCAGGCGCCGGTAGCAGCACTGCCAGGCCTGGTGGTGGAAACCTGGATGCTGGTACCGCTGGCCCTTGGCTGGCTACTGCTGCACCCGTCAGCGATGAGTGCCCAGGGCGCGTTGTATACCAGCAGCGAGGCGCTGTGGCTGATGGCCGCGGGGCCGGTAACGCTGGTGCCGCTGGTATGCTTCAACGCCGCCGCACGGCACCTGCCGTACACCACGCTAGGCTTCCTGCAGTACCTGGCACCGACCTTGGTGCTGTTGCAGGCCGTACTGCTGTTCGATGAGCATTTGTCGTCGAGCACCTTGGTGGCCTTCATGTTCATCTGGGCAGGTTTGGCGATTTACAGCGTGGATGCATGGCTGAGCTTGCGCAAACGCAACTGATCGAAAAACGATCAAAACTCTGCAGGCCATGTAGCTATTGGCCTGCAGAGACATCTCCATAGGTTATCCACACCCTCGTCCCCGTGCTTTGTGCACAAGCTGCTGATAATTGGGTGTTTTTTGAGCAAAGCTCTGCAAGGCACGTGATACCTGGGCTGGAGAGGTACACCCCCAGGTTATCCACAGGGCCTTCCCCGTGATATCGGGATAACGCGACTGGGCCGCAAAGCGGCCCCGGCAATCGCTGATCAATCCTCTGCCCGCAGCTTCAACTCCACCATCAAGTCATCCGCCAGGCTCTCCAGCCGCTGCTGCAGTTCTTCCAGCGGCAAGGTCAACGGCAGCGCCAGCAATGCGTCGGCGTGGAACAACGGCTCACTGCTCATCGGCGCCGGCCGCACTTCTGTGGAAAACCGCTCGACGTTTACCTGCAACTCGGCCAACAAGCGGGTAATGTCCCGTACGATCCCCGGCCGGTCGTTACCCACCAGTTCCATGGCGATCGGCTTCCAGGTGCACGACGGCTCGATCCCGCTCTCGGCAATCAGCACGCGAATGTCATACCTGGCCAGCCCCTGCAGCGAGGCCACAAGCTCGGCGTAATTCTCTGCCGGCACCGCCACCCGCAGAATGCCAGCAAACTGCCCGGCCATCCGCGACATGCGGCTTTCCAGCCAGTTACCACTGTGGTCGGCGATGCACTGGGCAATTCGTTCGACCTGGCCGGCCTTGTCAGGGGCAATTACAGTCAGTACAAGATGATCCACAAGCCCTTCCTCGTGTCGGACCGCGCCGGGCGGCAGAAAATCAGGTGATCGAGTCAGTATAGGCAAGGCGCGGCAACCTGCCGCAGGGCAATCCGCACAGATAATCGTGTACTGTTTCAAGATTTATCTGGAACAATCCACCTGTTTTTTGCGAACATACCCACTCCCAGCGTGACCATACGCGACCAACGGGTCGCATAACGGCGCTTTTAGTCTGATTTTGCCCCGCCTACTGCTTCATGTAGTATCCCGTGGCGCGGACTACAAAACGTCGTTTGGATGTCTGCCAAGGCGCCTGTGAAAATACGCACACTGCCTGCCAGCCTGTCTGGCAGGCCGCACCCAGCCGCCCCCGAGCAAACCCGTGGGCATGCACTGGTGCCGTGTTTAGAGAAGCGCTACAGGCTTAATACAGAAGAGCGAAATAGCTGAGCAGAGTGAGGCAAGCAATGACTGGATACGTTCAAGTCGGTGGCCTTCAGGTCGCCAAGGTCCTGTACGACTTCGTGAACAACGAAGCCATCCCCGGGACCGGCATCGTCGCCGAGCAGTTCTGGGCGGGTGCAGAGAAGATCATCAATGACCTCGCTCCAAAGAACAAAGCCCTGCTCGCCAAGCGCGACGAGCTGCAAGCCAAGATCGACGCCTGGCACCAGGCACGCAAAGGCCAGGCCCACGACGCCGCAGCCTACAAAGCATTCCTCCAGGAAATCGGCTACCTGCTGCCACAAGCCGACGATTTCCAGGCCACCACCCAGAACGTGGACGAAGAAATCGCCCACATGGCCGGCCCGCAACTGGTCGTGCCGGTGATGAACGCCCGCTTCGCCCTGAACGCCGCCAACGCTCGCTGGGGTTCGCTGTACGACGCCCTGTACGGCACCGATGCCATCAGCGATGAAGGCGGCGCTGAAAAAGGCCAGGGTTACAACAAGGTGCGCGGCGACAAGGTCATCGCCTTCGCCCGCGCCTTCCTCGACGAAGCCGCGCCACTGGCAGCCGGCTCGCACGTTGACTCCACGGGCTACCGTATCGAAGGCGGCAAGCTGGTTGTTGCCCTGAAAGGCGGCAGCAACACTGGCCTGCGCGACGATGCGCAACTGATCGGCTTCCACGGCGACGCCGCCGCTCCCACTGCCGTGCTGCTCAAGCACAACGGCCTGCACTTCGAAATCCAGGTCGATGCCAGCACCCCCGTCGGCAGCACCGACGCCGCTGGCGTCAAAGACATCCTGATGGAGTCGGCACTGACCACCATCATGGACTGCGAAGACTCGGTTGCAGCCGTAGACGCTGACGACAAGGTCATCGTCTACCGCAACTGGCTCGGCCTGATGAAAGGCGACCTGGCCGAAAGCGTGAGCAAGGGCGGCAAAACCTTCACCCGCACCATGAACCCGGACCGCGAGTACGCTACGCCTGACGGCGGCAGCGTGACCCTGCACGGTCGTTCGTTGCTGTTCGTGCGCAACGTTGGCCACCTGATGACCAACCCGGCGATCCTCGATGCCCAAGGCAACGAAATCCCCGAAGGTATCCAGGACGGGCTGTTCACCAACCTGATCGCCCTGCACAACCTCAACGGCAACACCAGCCGCAAGAATACCCGCAGCGGCAGCGTGTACATCGTCAAGCCGAAGATGCACGGTCCTGAGGAAGTGGCCTTCGCCGCCGAGATCTTCAGCCAGGTCGAAGACCTGCTGGGCATGCCGCGCAACACCGTCAAGGTCGGCATCATGGACGAGGAACGCCGTACCACGGTCAACCTCAAGTCCTGCATCAAGGCAGCCGCCGAACGCGTGGCGTTCATCAACACCGGTTTCCTTGACCGCACTGGCGATGAAATCCACACCTCGATGGAAGCCGGCGCCGTGGTGCGCAAAGGTGCCATGAAGAACGAGAAGTGGATCGGCGCCTACGAAAACAACAACGTCGACGTTGGCCTGGCCACCGGCCTGCAAGGCCGGGCGCAGATCGGCAAAGGCATGTGGGCCATGCCAGACCTGATGGCCGCCATGCTCGAACAGAAGATCGCCCACCCGCTGGCCGGTGCCAACACCGCCTGGGTACCGTCGCCGACTGCCGCCACCCTGCACGCCCTGCACTACCACAAGGTGGACGTACAGGCGCGCCAGCGTGAACTGGCTTCACGTACCCCGGCGTCGGTGGACGACATTCTGGCCATTCCGCTGGCTGCGGACACCAACTGGTCGGCCGAAGAGATCCGCAACGAGCTGGACAACAACGCCCAGGGCATCCTCGGCTACGTGGTGCGCTGGATCGACCAGGGCGTGGGTTGCTCGAAGGTACCGGACATCAACAACGTCGGCCTGATGGAAGACCGTGCCACCCTGCGCATCTCCGCCCAGTTGCTGGCCAACTGGCTGCGCCACGGCGTGGTCAGCCAGGAGCAGGTGCTGGAAAGCCTCAAGCGCATGGCCGTGGTGGTCGATCAGCAGAACGCTGGCGACGCCCTGTACCGTCCGATGTCGCCGAACTTCGACGACAACGTGGCATTCCAGGCGGCTGTGGAGCTGGTGGTGGAAGGCGGCAAGCAACCGAACGGTTATACCGAGCCGGTACTGCACCGCCGTCGCCGCGAGTTCAAGGCGCGTAACGGGTTGTAAGTTACATCTTCGCCAGGGGGGCCGTTTTGCGGCCCCCACTGCGCATCAAGCCATTTTCAATTCTCTCTTCACCAGCTCCAACAGTTTGCCCAAATCCACCGGCTTGAGCAGGAAATCCACCACGCCCAGGTGCATCACATCCACTGCTTCTTCCACATCGGTGTCGCCCGACACCACAATGATCGACAACGCCGCCCGCTCCGACGCGCGAATTGTCCTGATCAAGTCCAGCCCACTTTCAGGCTGCATGCGCAAATCGGTAATCATCAACCCGATACGCTTCTGGTAGTGCAGGTACAACCTGGCTTCCTCGGCCCCATCCGCCCCCACCGCATCGATGCCCCGGCTTTTCAGGTACAGGACCAGCGCCTCCCGGTTAACCGCGTTGTCATCCACCACAAGCACCAACGGCCTGGCTGCCACAGGCGCACTCTGGTTTATCACGGCCAAGGCCTCGCGCTCGGCGTCGCTCAGGATGTCGGTGTGCTCGGGCATGCTTGTCTCGTCAAAATAATTCCGCTTCAGCATTAGGACCGCATTGCTTGCGTAACCCGTTTCTCCTTTCGTCGGGTCTTTGACAAGGGCGCTCATAGACTTACGTCCAATGGGCACCACCTCGCCGCAAGCCGACCATGGAGGCAGAGAACAACATGGCCGGTACCTATATATAGATATATATAGTTCGGCATAGCGATACGGTCAGTTTCATGAGCAAAAAGGACGCCTACAGCCAGGCGGGCAAGACGGCAGTACTGCAAAACATCCAAGGCACATTGCAGTTCCTGCAGCGCTTCCCGCCGTTCAACCAGATGGAGCACAGCCACCTGGCCTTCTTGGTCGAGCAGTGCCAGCTGCGCTTCTACGCCTGCGGTGAAAGCATCGTCAAACCTGCTGACGGGCCGGTCGAGCACTTCTACATCGTCAAGCAGGGCCGCGTGGTTGGCGAGCGCCAGCATCTGGCCAAACCGGGTGTCGAGACCACGTTCGAGATCACCAGCGGCGAGTGCTTCCCGCTGGCAGCCCTGCTGGGTGAGCGGGCAACCCGCACCGAGCACCTGGCCGGTGAAGACACCTTCTGCCTGCAACTGAACAAGGCCGCATTCATCCGCGTGTTCTCGATGTCTGAAGTGTTTCGGGATTTTGCCCTGCGCGGTGTCAGCAGCCTGCTTGATCAGGTCAACCAGCAAGTACGCCAGCGCGCTGTGGAAACCCTTGGTACCCAGTACTCGCTGAACACCCCCCTGGGTGAACTGGCCATGCGTCACCCGGTGGTGTGCAGCGCCGATACGCCCCTGCGCGAAGCCGTGCGGCTGATGCACGAGCAACAGGTGGGCAGCATCGTGGTGGTCGACCCGCAGCGCTACCCCATCGGTATCTTCACCTTGCGCGATCTGCGCCAGGTGGTGGCGACAATAGATACTGACCTGGGCGCCGCCATCGACCAGCACATGACAGCCAAACCGTTCTACCTCCCACCCCAGGCCAGCGCCTTCGATGCCGCCATGGCCATGACCGAGCGGCATATTGCCCATGTATGCCTGGTGGAAAACCGGCGCCTGTGTGGGGTGGTTTCCGAGCGCGACCTGTTTTCCTTGCAACGGGTCGATCTGGTTCACCTGGCGCGCACCATACGCCATGCGCCACGCC
Organism: Pseudomonas sp. zjy_15; assembly: GCF_043101865.1. Lineage (NCBI taxonomy): Bacteria > Pseudomonadati > Pseudomonadota > Gammaproteobacteria > Pseudomonadales > Pseudomonadaceae > Pseudomonas > Pseudomonas sp. zjy_15. Next base: position 3,431 of record NZ_JBICII010000065.1, on the reverse strand, counting down.
TGGATACGCTGGTTTCACTGCGCGGAGAAATCAGCCAGCTTGTGGAACGCATGCTGGCCCATGGCGCATCGTCGACGCAGATCACCCAGATCATTACCTTGCTCAACGACCATACCGTGTGCCGGGTCATCGAACTGGCCTTGGCCGAACGTGGCGACCCGGGCGTGCCGTTCAGCTGGCTGTGCTTTGGCAGCGAGGGGCGACGCGAGCAGACCCTGCACACCGACCAGGACAACGGCATCCTCTTCGAAGCGGTCGACAGCGCCGAGGCCGACGCCATCCGCGCTCGCCTGCTGCCGCTGGCGCAATACATCAACCAGTGCCTGGCCCAGTGCGGTTTCACCCTGTGCATGGGTAACGTCATGGCCGGCAACCCCGAACTGTGCCTGTCGCGCAGCGAGTGGGCGCGACGCTTTGCCGGGTTTGTTCGCGAAGCCAGCCCGGAGAACCTGCTGGGTTCGAGCATCTACTTCGACCTGCGTGTGGTGTGGGGCGACGAGCAAGGCTGCGAGCAACTGCGCCAGGGCCTGCTGGCACAGGTAGCCGACAACCGCATCTTCCAGCGCATGATGGCTGACAACGCCCTGCGCCAACGCCCGCCGGTGGGCCGGTTGCGCGAGTTCGTGCTGACCCGCCAGGGCAACGACAAGGCGGCGACCCTCGACCTCAAGGTCCAAGGCCTGACGCCCTTCGTCGACGGTGCCCGTTTGCTGGCCCTGGCCAATGGCATAGCTGCCTGCAATACCCTGGAGCGCCTGCGCCAACTGGTGGCCAAGGGCGTGATTGAGCCTTTGGACGGCGCCGCCTATGAAGAGGCCTACCACTTCATCCAGCAAACCCGCATGCAGCAGCACCAGCGCCAGATACGCGACAACCTGCCTTACTCCAACCGGCTCGACCCGGACAGCCTCAACCACCTGGACCGGCGCATCCTGCGCGAGTCGCTGCGCCAGGCCCAGCGCCTGCAAAGCAGCCTGGCCTTGCGGTACCAGTTGTGAGCCTGTTCGCCTGGCTGCGCCCCAGCGCGCCCGAGCTGGACCACACCACACGCCAGCGCCTGGCCCGGTTGCCCAAGCCCGTGCCGCTAGGGGTATGCACCCTGCGCGAGCAGCGCTGGGTGGTGCTGGACCTGGAAACCAGCGGGCTCAACCCCAACCGGGACCAGGTACTGTCGATCGGGGCAGTGGCGATCGAAGACGGTGCCATCGACTTTGCCCAGCAGTTCGAACGCACGCTGCACCGGCCTTTGCAGAAGACCAACGCCAGCGTACTGATCCACGGCCTGGGCCCCAGCGCCCTGGCTGCCGGTTGCGACCCGGCCGAGGCCCTGCTGGATTTGCTCGATTTCATTGGTGACAGCCCGGTGCTGGCGTTTCACGCGTCATTCGACCAGCGCATGCTGGCCCGTGCGCTAAAGGAGAGCCTTGGGCATCGCTTGCAGTCACGGTTCCTCGACGTTGCCGAACTGGCACCGATGCTCAACCCTGACACGGTGCTTCGCGAGGCCGGGCTGGATGACTGGGTGGCGCGGTTTGGCTTGCAGGTAGAAGAGCGCCATCATGCCAGTGCTGATGCCCTGGTGACCGCAGAGCTGGCGTTGATCCTGTTCAGCCAGGCCCGGCGCCAGCAGCTGGACAGCCCGCTGCAGTTGGAGCAGCGGTTGCGCGGGTGGCGACGGCGCAAGATGCAGAGTCATGGTTTGTAGGGATAGGCACTGGAAATTCCAAGGCATACCCTTCAGCCTTTTCCATGATGGCAATCCGATAAGCGTCCATTGCACCCACCCCCTCCCCTCTGCAACAATCGCGAATAATTATCGTTAGTTAATGCATTCGTTCCGGGGGGACGCTGCTTGTCTTCTGCACAAAGCCCACACGCCGATCTGGTCGGTGCGCTGTACCGCGACCACCGCGGCTGGCTGCTCGCCTGGCTGCAACGCAGCATGGCCTGCCGCCAACGTGCTGAAGACCTGAGCCAGGACACCTTCGTGCGCCTGCTCGGTCGTGAGCAACTGGACATACCCCGCGAACCCCGCGCGTTTCTGGCCGCCGTGGCCAAGGGGCTGATGTTCGACCACTTCCGCCGCGCCGCACTGGAACAGGCCTACCTGGCCGAGCTGGCACTGATCCCTGAAGCCGAACAGCCCTCGCCAGAAATGCAGCACCTGATCCTTGAAGACCTCAAAGCCATCGACCGCCTGCTCGGCAAGCTGTCGAGCAAGGCTCGCACTGCGTTTCTGCACAGCCGTCTGGACGGCATGGGCCATGCCGAGATTGCCGAGCGCCTTGGCGTTTCGGTATCACGGGCGCGCCAGTACATCGCCCAAGGCATGCGCCAGTGCTACGTAGCCCTGTACGGGGAGCCGACGTGAGCAACGTCCCTGTTTCGTCCCGGGTTCTGGAAGCCGCGATTGCCTGGAAACTCAGCCTCGGTGACAGCAGCGGCACGCCTGATGAACGCAATGAATTCATGCGCTGGCATGCTGCCAGCGAAGAACACGCACGTGCCTGGCGCCAGCTCGGCGCCATGGACCAGCGCGTTAGCGCGGCGGCTGGCCCGGCACGCCAGGCGTTGCTGCAATCGCGCGTCAGCCTGCGACGACGCATTGGCAAGGTTGGCGGCGGGCTGGCCGGCACGTTTCTGCTCGGGGCGCTGCTGGCATGGGTCGGTGCGCCGTCGCTGGCACCCAGCTACTGGCTGGCCGACCAGCGCACCGCCACGGGTGAATTGCGTACCTTGCGCCTGGAAGACGGCACACTGCTGAGCCTGAACACCCACACCGCCGTGGACATCGACTATGCCGGCGCACAACGGGTGATCGTGCTGCATCAGGGCGAGATCTCGGTCGAAACCGGCCACCAGGACCCACGCCCGCTGCTGGTCCGCACTGAAGACGGTCGCTTGCGGCCACTGGGCACGCGCTTCCTGGTGCGCCGCGAAGCCGGCGGTACGCGCCTGGAAGTGCTGCAAGCCTCGGTCGCCGCCATGCCACATGACAGCGGCGACGAACAGGTGCTGCGCGAAGGCCAGCAAGTGTTGATGAACGCCAACGGCCTCGGCCAGGTTGGCACGGTGCCCGCCGGTGCCGATGCCTGGACCCGCGGCATGCTGGTGGTCGACAACGTACGCCTGGGCGACCTGCTCGCCACATTGGGCCAGTATCGCAGCGGCTACCTCGGGGTGGATGCCAAGGTCGCCGACCTGCGCGTGACCGGCAGCTTCCCGCTGACCAACACCGACCTGGCGCTGGCCTCGCTGGTGCCGGCGTTGCCGGTGAAGATCGAGCGGCATACGCAGTGGTGGGTGAAGGTCACTTCCAAATAGGCCGGGTCTGCTGGCCAATCTCCACCTGCCGTTCACCGTTGCCGCCGCCATCGTATTCGCGGGTAAACCCGCTCCTACCACGGTGGTGGACACACATCGGGGTCGTC
>NZ_JBICII010000064.1:0-205489 GCF_043101865.1 Pseudomonas sp. zjy_15 | reverse complement strand
TTCCACCCGCCGTTCACTGTTGCCGCCGCTACCGTATTCGCGGGTAAACCCGCTCCTACACACAGATCGGTGGTAGACACATGTCGGGGGGGGACTCATTCCGTTGTGCGCGGTGGGCTGCGACGCAGCCCCAACAGGTGCAATGAAATACCTCACCCCGCCACCCGCACCACCCCCAGGTCAATCCCCAGATGCACCAGTTCGGCATGCGAACTGACCTGCAACTTGCTCTTGAGCAAGGTCAGGTGGTTGGACACGGTCTTGGCACTGATACACAACTGCTCGGCAATCACCCGCGCCGGGGTACCCTTGGCCAGCATCGTGAATATCTCCAGTTCGCGCTGGGTCATGCGCTGCAACCGCGGGTCACTGGTGCTTTGCTGTGACAAGCAAGCCAGCTGGGTGGCCAGGGGCTGCTCGATGTAGGCATGTCCGGCCAACACCCGTTGCACCGCCTCGATCAGCACCTCGGGCGCCGAGTTCTTGGTCAGGTAGCCCGAAGCCCCCGCATCCAGTGCCTGGCGCACCAGCGGCAGTTCGTCGTGCATGCTGAAAAACAGCACCCGCAACTGCGGCAGGCGCTGGCGCAGGCGGCGAGTGGTTTCCAGGCCACTGATACCAGGCAGGCCAAAGTCCATGATCACCAGGTTGGGCACCTGCTCCTGTACCCTGGCCAGCGCCTCTTCACCACTGGCGGCCTCACGTACCTGCACCAATGGCAGCACCGCCCGCAGCAAGCTGGCGTAGCCCTGGCGGACCACGGCGTGGTCATCGACCAACACGATATTCATCACACCTCCTCGGGAATGTTAAGGGCCAGCGCCCAGCCACCCCCCGGGCGGCTGAAAATGCGTAACTCGCCCCCAAGGCTGCGGGCGCGCTCGGCCATCGAGTGCAGGCCTACCCCTGGGCGCTGGGGCTGGTGGGCGCCGCAGCCGTTGTCGCGAATGAATAGGCGCAAGCCCTTGGTACTGCGCTGCAGGCGTACCCGCACCTGGCTGGCACCGGCATGCCGGGCGACGTTGGTCAGCGCCTCCTGCAACAAGCGGTACAAATGCGTTCTGCTCGGCCCAGTCAGCGCCGGCAAGTGCTCGCCAACCCGCAGCCGGCATTCGATACCCTGGCTGGCCTGCCACTGGCTCACCAACAGCCCGAAGGCCTCGGCCAGCGGCATGTAGTGCAGCGCCACCGGATACAAGTTGTGCACCAGCGCGCGAAAACCTTGCTGCAGGCGCTCGCAGTTGAGTTCAAGGGCCTGCGCCGTCTGCGTCACCACTTCTGGCTGTTCGGCCACCATACGCAGCAGGCATAGCTGGGCACGCATGCCTGCCAGGTATTGCCCCAGATCATCGTGCAGGGTCTGCGCCAGCTGGGTACGTTCCTGCTCCTGCACCGCCAGCAGGGCCTGGGTCAGCTGGGCATTGTCGGCCTGGGCCTGCTCCAGGGCTGCGGCCATGCGGTTGAAGTGTTTCGCCAACTGGCGCGCTTCCGGCAGGCCGGCTTCGCGCAGGCGTGCCGTCAATTGCCCGCCCGAGACCTGGTGCAAGGCGCCCAGCAGCTCATCCAGCAGGTTCATGGCCCGCCGTACCGCCCAGCGGATGGTCAACAGGCTAAGCAACAATGCCAGGCCACACACGCCAAGCAGTTGTTGCAGGGAGTCCCAGACTTCATCGATTTCATCCCGCGCATCCACGGCAATCAACACACGACGGCCATCACTCAAGTCCAGCAGCCGGCTGCTGTGGTAGCGCTCGCCGAACAACTGGCGGCCGAGCCAGGCATCCATACCAGCCTCTTGCGGCAGCCTTGGCACCTCACCCGCTGCCAGCCAATGCACCCGCACATGGCGCAGGCTCTTGGTTAAACCGGGCTGCAGGTTTACCGGGTCGCGTTCGGCGGTGTCGCCCAGGTACGCCACCACCGCTTCGGCTGACTGCAACTCACGCTCGACGTCAGCCACCGCCTGGTGCAACAGCACCCCGGCACAAGCCAGTGTCACCAAGGCGAAGCATAACGTGACCCAGAGGTTGACTCGCCACAGGGCCGACAAGTTGACAAGGCGCACAAGCGGTTCTCCTCAGGCCGTTGTGGACCATCGTAAAACTGCGGCCCCCGCACTGAATTACTACCTTGGTACCGGCCGAGCGCTACTTTCTGCATATTTCCCCCTCCCGGCGGGCTTCCTATGCTGGCGCCATCTGCCGTGGAGTGTGTTATGCGCCAGCCTGCCCACCTTGCCTTGACCTGCCTGCTGGCCTTGGCCGCAACGCTGGCTGCCCCCCTGGCGCCCGCCGCTCAGGGCCAGGCCGCAGCCCCGCTGCACATACGCATCGGCTACCTGGGCTATCGCCCCGCCGCTGGCCCGCTGCTGTCCAACGTCATCCCCGAACCCGGCGATGCCGGGCTACAAGGTGCCGAACTGGCCATTGCCGACAGCAACAGCACCGGACGTTTCCTGAAGCAGCAATTTCAGCTGACCAGCGCCAACGTCGACAGCCCCGAGGCCCTGCTGCAAGCCGCCAGGGCCCAGCATGAACAAGGCCTGCGCCTGTTCGTGGTGAATGCCCCGGCCGCCAGCCTGCGCGCGCTGTCTACCGCCCTGCCCGACAGCCTGTTGTTCAACGCCGGCAGCCCCGACGACAGCCTGCGCAGCAGCCAGTGCCTGGGCAATGTCCTGCACAGCCTGCCGAGCCGGGCCATGCTGGCCGATGCCTTGGCGCAGTTCCTGGTACTGCGCAAATGGCAACGGGCACTGCTGGTGGTCGGCCAGACCCCGGACGACCAGGCGTACGCCGCTGCCCTGCGCCGGTCGGTGAAGCGTTTTGGCGTGCAACTGGTTGCGGAAAAAACCTGGACCTTCGACAACGACCAGCGCCGCAGCGCCCAGGCCGAGATGCCGTTGTTCACCCAGACTGCCGAATACGACGTGGTGCTGGTGGCCGACGAGCGCGGTGACTTCGGCGAGTACCTGCCTTACCAGACGTGGTATCCGCGCCCGGTGGCCGGTACCCAGGGCCTGACCCCCACGGGCTGGCACAAGACGGTGGAAACCTTCGGGGCGGCGCAGTTGCAAAAACGCTTCGAGGCCCAGGCCGGGCGCTGGATGAATGACCGTGACTTCGCCGCCTGGATGGCTGTACGCAGTGTCGCCAGTGCGGCCAGCAAGCTGCGCCTGGCCGAACCTCGCGCGGTTCAGCAACTGCTGCTCAGCGAGCAGTTGCCGCTGGACGGCTTCAAGGGGCGCAAGCTCAGCTACCGCCCGTGGAACGGCGAACTGCGCCAGCCCATCCCGTTGGTTCAGCCCCGCGCCCTGGTCAGCACCTCGCCGCAGGAGGGCTTCCTGCATCCCTTCAACGAAATGGACAGCCTGGGCTATGACAAGCCCGAAGTGACGTGTAGCTACCCCTGACCCGACAACCACAACAATAAGGAATCCGCCATGCGCCGCCCCCTCTTCCACCGGGCCCTGATTTACCCCAGCCTGCTGTCGGGCGCCCTGGCGCTGGCCAGCAGTCACGCCATGGCTGCCACCGCCTGGGTCTCCAACGAGAAGGACAACAGCCTCAGCCTGATCGACATGCAAACGCTGGAAGTCACCGAAACCCTGCCGGTGGGCCAGCGCCCGCGTGGCTTGCTGCTGTCGCACGACAGCAAGCTGCTGTATATCTGCGCCAGCGATTCGGACCGGGTGCAGGTGATGGACGTGGCCACCCGCAAGATCATCAAGGAGCTGCCTTCCGGCAAGGACCCCGAGCAGTTCGCCCTGCACCCCAACGACCGCTGGCTGTATGTATCAAACGAGGACGATGCGCTGGTGACGGTGATCGACACCGTCACCGACAAGGTACTCGGGCAGATCGACGTTGGCATCGAACCCGAAGGCATGGCGGTCAGCCCTGACGGCAAGTGGGCGGTCAACACCAGCGAAACCACCAACATGCTGCACTGGATCGACACCAGCACCCAGACCCTGGCCGACAGCACGCTGGTCGACCAGCGCCCGCGCTTCGTCGAGTTCAGCAAAGACGGTTCGCACCTGTGGGCCTCGGCAGAGATCGGCGGCACGGTGACCATACTCGACGTGGCCACGCGCCAGGTGCTGAAAACCCTGAACTTCCAGATCAAGGGCGTGCACCCGGACAAAGTCCAGCCAGTGGGCATCAAGCTCAGCGCCGATGGCAAGTACGCCTTCGTCGCCTTGGGCCCGGCCAACCATGTGGCGGTAGTCGATGCCAAGACCTTTGATGTGCTCGACTACCTGCTGGTCGGGCGGCGGGTCTGGCAGTTGGCATTCACCCCGGACCAGCGCCAGTTGCTGGCCACCAACGGTGTCAGCGGTGACGTTTCGGTCATTGATGCAAAGAACCTCAAAGTGCTCAAGTCGGTGAAGGTCGGGCGCTACCCCTGGGGTGTGGTGGTGACACCATGAACGCCCTCGATGTCAGTGACGTGAGCTTTGCCTATGGCCAGCGCGAGGCACTCAGGCAGGTCGGTTTCAGCCTGGCACCCGGGCGCTTCGCCGCATTGCTGGGCCCCAATGGTGCCGGCAAGTCGACCCTGATCGCCCTGCTCACCCGCCTGTACGACCTGCAGCATGGCGACATCCGCGTGTGCGGCTGCTCGCTACGCAACGCTGCACGCCCGGCCTTGCGCCAGCTGGGCGTGGTGTTTCAGCAAAGCACCCTGGACCTGGACCTGAGCGTTGAACAGAACCTGCGTTACCACGCCGCCTTGCATGGCCTGTCGCGGCGCCAGAGCAACCTGCGGGTCGAAGCCGAACTGGCCCGCCAAGGCCTTGGTGAACGCCGGCGCGATCGTGTGCGAGAGCTGAACATCGGCCATCGGCGGCGGGTAGAAATTGCCCGCGCGCTGCTGCACGAACCGCGCCTGCTGCTGCTGGACGAAGCCAGCGTCGGCCTCGATCCGGCCAGCCGCCTGGCGCTTAACCAGCACCTGCGCCGGTTGTGCCGCGAGCAGCAGCTCAGTGTGCTGTGGGCCACTCACCTGCTGGACGAAGTGCAGCCCAGCGATGACCTGTTGATTCTGCATCAGGGGCGCCTGGTGGCCAGTGGCACCGCCGATGCGCTGAGCCTTGAGCACGGTGGTGACCTCGATCACGCCTTTGCCCGCCTGACCAACGCCCCCTCAGGAGCCAACGCCCGATGAACGCTTACTGGCAATGTTTCAACGGCATCATGCTGCGCGAATGGCTGCGCTTCGTGCTGCAGCGTACACGCCTGCTCAGCGCGCTGGTGCGCCCGCTGCTGTGGTTGCTGGTATTCGCTGCCGGCTTTCGCGCAGCGCTGGGCATTGCCATCATCGAGCCCTACGACACCTACATCCCCTACGAGGTGTACATCATCCCCGGCCTGGCCTGCATGATTCTGCTGTTCAACGGCATGCAGGGCTCACTGTCGATGGTTTACGACCGCGAGATGGGCAGCATGCGCGTGTTGCTGACCAGCCCGCTGCCACGCCCGTTCCTGCTGGGCAGCAAACTGCTGGCAACTTCATTGATTTCCCTGCTGCAAGTCTATGCCTTCCTCGCCATCGCCTGGTTATACGGGGTACAGCCACCGGCTGCGGGCTTGCTGATGGCCCTGCCGGCATTGCTACTGGTGGCCTTCATGCTCAGTGCCCTGGGGCTATTGCTGTCGAACGCCATCCGCCAGCTGGAGAACTTCGCCGGGGTGATGAACTTCGTGATCTTCCCGCTGTTCTTCCTGTCTTCGGCGTTGTACCCGCTGTGGAAAATGCGCGAGGCCAGTCAGTGGTTGTACTGGCTGTGTGCTGTGAATCCGTTCACCCATGCCGTAGAGCTGGTGCGGTTTGCGCTTTATGAGCGGCTGAATATGCTGGCGCTGGCGGTGTGCCTGGGCTTGACCGCATTGTTCACCCTGCTGGCGATCCTCACCTTCAACCCTCAGCATGCAGCGCTGCGCAAGCCGCGCTGAAAACCTGGCGTGCAACGCGTGTGGGAGCGGCCTTGTGTCGCGATTGGGCCGCAAAGCGGCCCCAGCAATCTATGCATGATGCCGAGATCCTGGGGCCGCTGCGCGGCCCTTTCGCGACGCAAGGCCGCTCCCACGCGGATCGCGCCAGCTTTCAGAAATTGAGCAAGACAGTTGCTCCCACACCTAGGGCGTCTCCATGCCTTCAGGCGCCCGGCCATCTACTACTTTAGTACTGCATTTACTGTCTATCGTCGCATTCACAAAGCACCGCCACTGGCATGTAATGAGTCCATAACAAAAAGGGAAAACCTCCATGCCACGTGCCCTGCCCCGGCTGCCACGCCCCTTGCTGGCGGTACTTTCGCTGAGCCTGACGCTAGGTATCGCCCAGGCTGACACGGCGCCGCTGTTCTCCGCCGACGGCTATCGCACCACGCACTATCGCAGCCCGACCCCGCAACAGGTCGAAGGCGGCCAGGTCGTCGACACCGCCACATTGCAAAGCCTGCTGGGCCAGACGCCCCGGCCGGTGCTGATCGACGTCTATCGCCGTCAATGGCTGCAAGGTCGCTTCATAGAAGACGAACCGCACAGCAACCTCCCCGGCAGCCTGTGGCTGGCCAACACCGGCGACGGCGCACTGAGCCCGGCATGGCAGGACTACTTCGTGCGTAACCTGCAAAAAGCCACCGCCGGGCACCCGGACCAACCACTGGTCTTTTATTGCCGCTCCGATTGCTGGTTAAGCTGGAACGCGGTAAAACGCGCGAAAGCCTTGGGCTATAACAACCTGTATTGGTACCGCGACGGCCTGGATGCCTGGCAGCAAGCCAACCTGCCATTGCAGCCGGCACAGCCGGTGCCGTTCCCCTGAAATGCCTGCGTAGGCGTGCCCCGCTCCATCCAATAAAAACAAGGTGAAAAGGCCATGTACAAAATTCTGATTGCCGACGATCACCCCCTGTTTCGCGAAGCCATTCACAACGTCATCAGCGACGGCTTCCAGGGCAGCGAGGTCATGGAGACCGCCGACCTTGAAAGCGCCCTGGCCCTGACCCAGGCGCATGACGACCTCGACCTGATCCTGCTCGACCTGAACATGCCCGGCATGCACGGCCTCAATGGCTTGATCACCTTGCGCAACGAGGCACCGACCACGCCGGTGGTCATCGTTTCGGCCGAGCAGGAAAAGCAGATCGTGCTGCAGGCCATTACCTACGGTGCCGTGGGCTTCATCACCAAGTCGTCGCCACGTTCACAGATGATCGAAGCGATCGAGCAGATCCTCAATGGCAATGTCTACCTGCCGCCAGACATCATCCGCGCGCAGAAAAGCAGTACCAGCCGGCGCCATAACGATGCCCCGAGCTTCCCGCCGGAAATGCTCCAGGCCCTGACCCGCAAGCAACTGCTGGTGCTCGAGCGCATGACCAAAGGCGAATCGAACAAGCAGATCGCCTACACGCTGGACATCGCCGAAACCACCGTCAAGGCCCACGTTTCGGCGATCTTGCGCAAGCTCAATGTGCACAACCGGGTACAAGCCATCCTCAGTGCCGGCGATATCGATTTTGCTGATTATCTGCGCCGTTGACCTGTTCCGGCCGCTTCGCGGGTCAACCCGCGAAGCGGCCAACCGCTATGCCACGCCACTGGCCAGCAGATGGCTCATCGCCGTCTTGAGCTTCATGGGCCGTACGGGCTTGTGCATCAGTGTGTGACCCAGCTCGCGGATCTGCTGCTTGAGATCGTTGCTGTAGTTGGCAGTGATCATCAGCGCCGGTAGCGGCTGGGCACGGCGGGCATTGATCCGCGCTACGGCGTCGACACCATTGCAGTCATTGTCCAGGTGGTAGTCGGCAATCAGCAGGTCGGCCTCGGCGTGGTAGTTGTCCACCTGACGCGCCAGGTCTTCCTCCGACAGCGCAGTGACCACCCGACAGCCCCAGCCTTCCAGCAAGGTGCGCATGCCCGCGCAAATCGCCGCGTCGTTATCCAGCACCCACACCCGCGCCCCGCGCAGGCGTTCGAGCATCGGCTCGCAGATCGCCTGGCTCGGCTGGGCTTTGGGTGCGGTGGCACTCAGCGGCACCTCGACAGCGAACACCGAGCCTTTGCCCAGCCATGACCGCACGCGGATCCGATGGCCGAGGATACCGGCGATTTTCTCCACGATCGCCAGGCCCAGGCCCAGCCCACGGTCCTGGTCCGGGCGCTGCACATCACCCCGCTTGAACTCCAGGAACATGTCTTCCAGGTGTTCTTCGGCAATGCCGATGCCGCTGTCCCAGACTTCAATCCGCACACCACCGCGCTGGCGCCGACACCCCAGCACCACGCGCCCGCTGCGGGTGTAGCGAATGGCATTGCTGAGCAGGTTGCGCAGGATGCGCGCCAGCAGCTGGATGTCACTGCGCACTACGGCAGAACACCCCACAAAGTGCAGCGCCAACCCTTCGCTACGCGCCACCTGGGCGTATTCGGCGGCCAGGTTTTCCATCAGTTCGCCGAGGGCGAACGGGGCGACATCGGCTTTGATCACGCCAGCATCGAGCTTGGAAATATCCACCAGCGTGCCCAACAGGTTTTCCACATCCTCCAGCGAATTGCTGACATTACGCACCAGGTGGGCAGCGTTCTGCGGCTCGTCGCGCTCGAGCAACGCGCTGGTGAACAGCCGCGCCGCGTTCAGCGGCTGCAACAGGTCATGGCTGACCGCAGCAAGGAACTTGGTTTTCGACAGGTTGGCCTGCTCGGCCTCGCGCTTGGCCTCGCGCAGACGCAACTCGGCCTGGCTGCGCTCTTCGATTTCGCGCAGCAACTGGTCGTTGAGGCTGGTCAGTTCGGCAGTGCGTTCACGTACCCGTTGCTCCAGATGCTGATAAGCCTGGTGCAACGCCTGCGCGGTGTTGCGGCGCTCGGTGATGTCGCGGATCAGCACGAAGATGCCCACCACCTCGCCACTGGCCAGGCGGTTCGGCACGTACGAGCGCAGCATGTAGCGTTCCTGGCCGTTGATATTGGTCTCGGCGAACTCGAACGTCACGCTCTCCCCTGCCAGTGCCCGCGCCACATAGCTTTCCAGGCGCTGGTAGTGCTGCTCGCTGTGGGCCGCGCGCAGGCTCTGGCCCAGCATCACGCCATGCGGCCAGCAATACCACTCTTCGTAAACCTTGTTGGTGAATTCGTAGACCAGATCGGCATTCAGGTAGGCGATCAGCGCCGGGACGTTGTCGGTAATCAGGCGAATCTGGTGCTGGTGGGCTGTCTCGGCCCGCTGCCGGGCCTCGCTGAGCAGGCGGTTGACGGCCTTGAGCTCGGCCATGGCCTGGTTCAGCGCATCGGTGCGTTCACGCACCTGCTCGGCCAGCACCACCGAATGCTGGAACGCGGCGTATGGGTCGTTGCCCCGGGTCACGCCCGACTCGATGCGCTCGATCAGTGCGTCATTGATGCGCTGCAGCTTGTGGTTCTGGTGCTGCAGCCGGGTCAGCTCGGCCTGCAGTTCAGCGACCGACAGGAGGCCGGTTGCGGGCAATGGCGACACCGGTAAAGGTCTGGTTGATGTGCATGCCATTGAACTGTTCTCCGTAGGTGTTGAAGCCAATCACCCGTTGCTCGCGCAGGAACGCGCCGACCGGCTCCAGGCCGTGATGGGCCTCCAGCTCCAGCCGCCGCAGGAAACAATCACAACCGATGGTCAGCAGCAACGGTCCGAGACGCTGGTGCAGGCCATCGAACAGCTGGTGCAGGTTCGGCAACAGCGGGCCCGGGGTCATGGCCGTAAGCACGATGCCGTTCTCCACCGCGCAGTAGAAGCTCAAGCTGAGGTCAGGATGCATTTGCTGGATCGCCCGCACGTAGTACTGATCATGAATGCGCACGGCCAGCGGGTGGGCGGCAAACACCCGGTGATCGAGCGCAGCCACGGGTACACCGATGTGGCGGGCATATTCCTCGGCCGCCGGCTCGGCATTCAGTTCGAAAACCCGGCGCTGGGCGCTGTCGGCACCGGTTACCACCAGCTTTTCCTGGCGCGGCAGGATGTGATGCGTGGTGAACACTTCGAAGTCGAGCCAGGTGTTGACCAGCACCACCACGGCTGCGCCGCTGTGGAATGTACCGCCGTAGTACACATGGGTGCGGTTCAGGTAGTTGTCGTCACCGGCCGAGCCGCCGAAGTGCGGGATATCCCCCAGCGCTGCGCTGAGAGCGGCAAGCACCATCTCCTCGCGGCTGGACAAGCCATCGAGCAGCGTGAGTGCAAAGCTGTGGCCCTTGATTGGCGCCAGGGTATTGCTGCGGCAGGTGCCAACCAGCCGCTCGACCATCTGTTGCGCGTCGATCAGGCTGAAGCGCTCCATTTCATCGATCAACGCGGTGGCGATCGAAAAGTGCCGGTGATCGAAGCCCACCGCCGTCACGCAATTACGGCCGTAGCCCAACGGTGTGATTTCACCGGCGCTGGTGCAGCCGACCAGGCGTATGCCGCCAAAGTCCTGTTCCAATGCTTCGCCCAAAGCCTGCAAGTCATATTCGGCGGAACAGAAGAACAGCACGAAACCCAAGTGCGGGTGCAGCAACTGCCGCGCCAGGTCCTGGGCGGCCAGCCGCGCGTCGGTCGCCTGAGACATGGCACTGACCACACCGTCGTTATGAGCCTGCTGCATCGTGGTCTCCGGCACGGGGTGGCTGAGCGATCAGTTTAAGGAGGTGGTGGCGGGTGACGAATGCTACTTGGGTAGCGGGTGGGCGGTTCCATGGGCGTAAAAGACCGCGTCAATCGGGGCCGCCTTGCGGCCCCGGGCGCTTACCAGGTCAATACCGCGCCCACCGCAAAGGTATCGGTGTCTTCGTTCTGCGCACGGGTGTCATGCCCGTCGATGGAAAACTGGTTGTACTCGGCCACCAGTTTCAGGTTGTCGTTGATGTCATGGAACAGCGCCACCCCCCGGGTCTCGTAGTCCGCACCGCTGCCAACCGCACCATTGCCATCGTCCTTGGTCTTGCCATAGGACAGCGCCACGCGGTTCTTGCCGAACTTGTACGAGCCCTGCAGCAGGTAGCCGTCACTGTCGACATTGCGCAAAACCGGTTCGCCGGCATTGTTGGTGAAGAACGGGTTGATGCCCTTGGCCTGGAACCCCGAGCCGGTCAGCGACCAGCCGCCCATCTTTGCCTGCACCCCGTAACCCACCCCCTTGGAAGTGATCGTTTCTACCGTGGAGTCAGTATTGTCCGAGGTCTGGTAACTGCCGTTGACCCAGCTGTAGATCTGCGCCCCACCCAGGTCGAACTGGTAGGTGATCTCGCTCTCGGTGCGTGGGTTTTCCTGATAGGCCTTTCCGGTCGGGCTGCTGTCGTTGGTGTCCACCGGGTCCATGATGCCCACCGCCACCCGCAGGCCCTCCATCACTGGCGTACGGTAGGTGATCTGCGAGGTAGGGAACGGGTATGGGTAACCGCTGCCAATGTTGCCGAACGACACTCCGCCGCCGTCCACCAGCCCCAGGGTGTCGCTGACCTGGCCATAACCGGCCAGCAGTTCGTCGAGCAGGATGTTGGAACGGGCGAACAGCCCGAAGTCCTTACCGATCAGCACCTCGCCCCACTCGGGGTTGGCCACCGTGCCGTAAAACTGGCGCACGTCGATAGCGGTGTCGGTGCCGTTGGTTTCACTGTCGTTGATGGTTACCCAGAACGAGGCACGCGCGCCGAGCTTCAGGTCATCCACCTGCTTGCCCATGTTGAAGCCGAGGTAGTTGGGCAAGAAGCCCATCTTCACCCGCGACTGGCGGCGGTCAAACTGCTCGCCCTCACGGTCGACCTCGCTGTTGACGTAGAAGGCGTTGATATAGCCATCGGTGGAAAACGTCGTCTGGTCCTTGTCGTACAGCATGATCTCGGCTTCGGCGACGCTGCTCAGGCCCAGCGCAGAAAAGCTGGCGATGGCGGCTGCGAGAACACGAGGCGGCAGGTGCTTATTGTTGTTGTGCATGGCGCGCTCCAAACGGGGACGGGATGTCGGAGGCGATTATCAGAAGTGGGCAAATTGCCAGAAACGCTGCTTTGGCGTGGGGTGGCGAGTGCTTTGGGGCGGGAGGGTGTGGCCCGATGATTTGGTCCCGGTACCTGCTTGGGTCCTGGTTCGAGACTTATGGCTCAGGTAGGAGTGGCAGGCGGGTATCAATACGATTGAATGAACCGGGGCCGCCTTGCGGCCCTTCGCGGGCTCGCCCGCTCCCACAATTTCAGGATATCCACGACCCCTGTGGGAGCGGGCGAGCCCGCGAAGGGCTGCAAAGCAGCCCCCATTACATTGTCTGAGCGGAATTTCCTGGCTTCAGGAAGCCAGCGCCTGCGAACGCTGGCAAGCAGGCATCTCATAGCGGTGCGGTTGCTGCCAGGCCAGCCGTGCCTGCACATCCACCACCGCATCCTTCACCTTCTGCGCCCAGTGCTCATCCTTCGGGCACACCACCACCACGCGGAAACCGTGGTCGACACCTTCCAGGCGCACGCCTTCGGAATCATCTACGTGCAGATCAATATCAAAAGCCGAAGGCAGCTTGGAGGGTGAATTTTCCAGCCCGCGCTGGGCCAGGATATGCTGGTGCCGATCGCTGTTGACCACACCATCGACATGAATGCCGTAAAGCATCAGCCACCGGCGGATGTAAGCCGGGGTGCGCCCCGACGAGGTGTAGATCCAGATGCTGCAGCCCTGGCGGCGCAGGTCGCGGATCAGTTCGCGGGTGCCGCTGCGCAGGGGCTCACCCAGCCAGCGATGGACGAAACCCGGCAGTTTGCTGTCCTCGGCGGCAGCGTGCTCGGGCAGGCAGGCCAGCGTGTCGTCGATATCGAACGAAATGCGTACCTGGCCACGCTTGAGCTTGCGTTCGATGGCTTGCCGCCCTCGTGCGAACAGTGATGAATGTTGCATCAGCGGCTCCCCTCACAGGTAGGCTCGGGCGTGCCGCTCAGGAAGAACTTGCCGGGCTCAGGCGCCTTCGCTTCCAGGAAAGCGGCGTACTTTTTCTTGATCTTGGGGAGTTCGTACAAAGCCTTGACACCGTGTTTGGCGGAGTTGCGTATGACCGAGGACGGGTTGAAGTAACCCTCGGCGTTGTCCAGTGACAGCACGAATGGCGGCAGCCCGGCACGCATCAGCAAGTAACTGACAATGAGCGAACCCGTGCGGTTGTTGCCTTCGATGAACAGCTGCGGCTTGCTGAGAATGCGTACATACACACCCGCCGCCCGCTTCCAGATCGAATCGCTGCGGTACGAGCAGTACCAGTTGTACAAATCCTTGATGCCACCTTCCACGTTGTTGAAAAAGTGCGCTTCGGTTGCCGCAAGGTGTGGGGCGAATTCCAGGCGACAGGCCGGATCGCTGCCGCATAGCACGGTGGCATTGATTTCCAGCATCAGGTTCAGCTGTTGCAGGTCGAACAGGTCGATACCGCGGGCGACATAGTCGTCAATCAGCGCATAGCCTTCAAGCACATTCAGCAGTACCTCGTCGGTAAACGGGTCCCGCGGTTCGGTGAAATGCTGGCTGAGTTCGGTAAAGCGGCCCTGCACCTCGCGCAGTGCGCGCTCTACCGCTGACAGATCAAGACGACGCGTCGCTCGCATTGGTAATCCCGGGTAACACTTTAACGGAAGGTAACGCGGCCGGGCGTTGCAACCTTCCTGGCTGCAACACCCGCCCACCTTGGGCTTGCAGGGCTCAGCTGAACTTGCCGCTGATGTAGTCGCTGGTCAGCTGCTCGCGCGGGTTCTGGAAAATCTGCGCGGTCGGGCCCATCTCGACCAGGTAGCCGGTGCGGGTGCCCTGGGAAATGTCGACCGAGAAGAAAGCGGTGGTGTCGGCCACACGAATCGCCTGCTGCATGTTATGGGTCACCAGGGCGATGGTGTAGTCCTTTTTCAGCTCGACCATCAGCTCTTCCACGCGGCGGGTGGCGATTGGGTCGAGTGCCGAGCAGGGCTCGTCCAGCAACAGCACTTCCGGCTCAGTGGCGATGGCACGGGCGATGCAAAGGCGCTGCTGCTGGCCACCGGACAGTGACAGCCCGCTGACCTTGAGCTTGTCCTTCACTTCGTCCCACAGGGCGGCGCCTTGCAAGGCGTGCTTCACGCGATCGCCCAAGTCGCCTTTGTAGCGGTTCAGGCGCAGGCCGAAGGCCACATTGTCGAAGATGCTCATCGAGAACGGGTTGGGCTGCTGGAACACCATGCCGATATAGCGGCGCACTACAACAGGGTCGACACCCTTGCCGTAGACATCCTGCCCAAGAAAGTGCACATGGCCTTCGAAACGGAAGCCCTTCACCAGGTCATTCATACGGTTCAAGCTACGCAGCACGGTACTCTTACCGCAGCCCGAAGGGCCGATGAAACCGGTGATCTCGTTTTTCCTGATCGGCACATGGCTGTCACGCACGGCCATGAAGTTACCGTAGAAAATCTTGTCGAGCTTGCAGTCCATGACGATGGGGGCTTCGCTGACCATGGGAGCGGCTCTTTGCGCAGTGGATACGTTCAAGTTGGATGCTCCCTTTCTCAATACTTGGGCTTGCCGAAGACTCGGCTCAAAATGTTGATGACCAGCACGATCATGACCAGCACCAGCGAGGCCGCCCAGGCGAGCTCCAGCTGGTTGTCGAACGGCATGCCGGAGAAGTTGTAGATCAGTACCGCAAGCGAGGCTGTGGGGTTCATCACCGCCAGGTCGCCGTCGTGGTAGATCCAGTAGTTGCTGAACAATGCGGTGAACAGCAGTGGCGCGGTTTCGCCAGCGGCGCGGGCCACGGCCAGCATCACCCCGGTAAGGATGGCCGGCAGGCCGGTGGGCAGGACGATCTTCCAGATCACCTGGGCACGGGTGCAGCCCATGCCGTAGGCAGCATCCTTCATGATCTTGGGCACCATCTTCATCGACTCTTCAGCGGTGAGCACCACGATCGGCAGCATCAGCACCGCCAGGGCCACGCCGCCTGCCGGTGCCGAGTAGGTGCCGGTGGTCATCACCACCAGGGCGTAGGCAAACACCCCGGCCAGAATCGATGGCAGGCCAGTGAGCATCTTGGCGGCAAAGCGCGCAGCGTTGGCCAGCTTGCTGTCGGGGCCGAGCTCGGCCAGGAACACCGCTGCCAGGATACCGACCGGCACAGCGATGGCGGCGGCAATGCCGACCATGACGAAGGTACCGGCCATGGCGTTACCGAAACCACCGCCCATCTCGAAGCCGGTCGGCGGCAGCTCGGTGAACACTTCCAGATTAAGGCGTGCCCCGCCGCGAGTGATCAGCATGTACAGCACGGAAATCAGCGGCACGCTGGCCACCAGTGCCGCAAACCATGCCAGGGTGGTCAATACCAGGCTGCGCAGGGCGCGGCCTTCCAGCTTGCGCTGCAGGCTGGGCAACGCGGCTACAGGGGTCGTCAGGTCAGTCATTGTTTGTTACCACGCTGGGCGTAGAGCATGATCATAGAGCCGAGGACGTTCACCAGCAGGGTGATGAACATCAGCACCAGTGCCGCGTACATCAGCACTTCGACCTCGTTCGGGCCGGCTTCCGGGAAGTTCAGCGCCAGCAGCGCCGCCAGGGTGTTGGCCGGTGCGAACAAGGACAGGGAAATGGTGTTGGCGTTGCCGACCAGCATGGCCAGCGCCATGGTTTCACCGAGTGCACGGCCAAGGCCCAGCACCAGCGAACCGAAGATGCCGGTAGCCGCCGAGGGCACCATCACCTTGAGGATGGCTTCCCAGTGGGTGGTACCCATGCCGTAGGCAGCCTGCTTGGTTTTCATCGGTACGCTGGTCAGCGCATCCTGGGAAACCGCCGCGATGGTCGGCAGGATCATGATCGCCAGCACCAGCGCCGCAGGCAGCAGGCCTGGGCCACTGAGGGAGGTGCCGAAAAACGGGATCCAGCCCAGCTCGCTGTTCAGCCAGGCGGTCAGCGGGCGAATCGCCGGGATGACCACATAGATGCCCCACAGGCCGTACACCACGCTGGGGATGGCGGCGAGCAACTCGACGATGGTGCGAAACACCGCGGCAAGCTTGGCCGGAAGGAAATCCTGGGTCAGGAAAATGGCCATGCTGACGCCGAAGAAACCGGCGATCAACAGGGCGATCAAGGCACTGTAAAGCGTACCCCAGATCGCTGGCAGAATACCGTACTTGCCTTGGTTAACGTCCCAGACGCTGCCGAACAACACGTCAAAACCGTGCTTTTCAATGCCGGGCAGTGCCTTGCGGCCGACTTCGTAGACCAGCGCGAAGACCAGCGCCAGCACCAGCACCACGCCAATGCGCGCAAGCGCACGGAAGGTGCGATCGACCAGGAAGTCTTTCGCAGACGGTGGCTGGCACGCGGAGTCGGGGTTATCCGGTATGGCAAAAGGAGTGTTCATTGGCGAGTTCCGGGACAAGGGACAAACACCCCCGGCACGGCTTCATGCCGATACCGGGAGCGCCTGGGTATTACTGGATGTTGGCGGACGCTTTACGCACCTGGTCGACTACCGACGGCGGCAGCGGGATGTAACCCATCGAGTCGGCGATGGTCTGGCCTTTGGTCAGGCTGTACTCGACCATTTCACGCATGGCCTTGGCTTTTTCCGGGTTGCCGTTGTCCTTGCGGAAAATCATCCAGGTGTAGGAAGTGATCGGGTAGGACTTGGCACCGTCCGGGTCAGGCAGCCAGGCCACCAGGTTTTCCGGCATGTTCACCGCTGCCAGTGCTTCGGCACCGCTCTCGGCATTCGGCACGACGTATTGGCCAGCCTTGTTCTGCAACACGGCGAAATCGACCTTGGCCAGCTTGGCGAAGCCGTACTCGATGTAGCCGATGGCGCCCGGGGTCTGGCGGACGGTGGCGGTTACGCCGTCGTTCTTCGGCGACTTGATGAACTTGTCGGTGGCCGGCCAGTTGACGGTGTTGCCTTCGCCCAGCCCTTGCTTGAAGTCAGCGTTGATGGCCGACAGGTGCTTGGTGAAGACGGCAGTGGTGCCGCTGGAGTCGGCACGCACGACCACGGTGATCGGGGTGGCAGGCAGCTTCAGGTCAGGGTTGGCCGCCGCGATTTGCGGGTCGTTCCACTGGGTGATCTTGCCGAGGAAGATATTGGAGTAGACGTCGCGCGGCAGCTTCAGCCCTTTAGGGTTGCCCGGCAGGTTGTAAGCCAGGACGATTTCACCGGCTGTCATTGGCAGCAACTGCACGCCTTCGCCAACCTTGGCAATGTCTGCTTCGCTCATGGCCGAGTCACTGGCGGCGAAGTCGACAGTCTTGTTCAGGAAGTCCTGAACGCCCGCACCGCTGCCCTTGGACTGGTAATCGACGGTGACGCCAGCCGTGTTCTTGCTGAAGTCCTTGAACCAGGTCAGGTAGATCGGTGCAGGGAAGCTGGCGCCCGAACCGGTCAAGCGGACGTTTTCTGCAGCAAAGGCTGCCGAGGTGGCGCAAAGGGAAACCGCAACGGCGAGTGCAGCAGACTTCATCAGGCGTTTCATCAAAAAGTGCTCCGTGTGATGGCCAGCACACTTTGCATCAGCTGTGTTACAACTTTGTGACTGTTGAATGGCAAGCCGCGCGGTAGAGCTTTTTGCCTGTGCCATCAGCCGCTGAGCCGGAACCCTGAAACGGTTCCAGCCTCATCGCAAACGCTTGAATGTGGCGATAGACCCTGCAAAGCAGCACAAGGAACAAGAACCGGGCCACTGCAGGCGATCAACCAATACTGGCGAGATCTGCATCACCGGCATCCCCACAGCGGTTGCGGCATGCACATTCGAACTCGGCTTGGGCACGGGTGGAAAAGTTCAGGCTCAGACGCATCTTGTCTTGCGTGTCATAGAGGTCATACCCCTCCCCCAGTGCGGCGGGAAAGCCAAGCCGCCGAGGATAAGCCTCTTTCTTGGGTGGCACTGCGGGAACCACAACGAAGCGTGTTTGCATGATCATCCCCTTCGGCAGTGCTTAAGTATTAGTACTGCTATGTGAAAGCATCAAGATGACTCATGCAATATTTTGGGTCAGTCGCCTATTTTCGCTGCGATGAGTGAGCAGAAGCCCAGCAGGCAGATGACCCCAATGCCATAGAACAACGTTCTCCATGGCTGCAGGCCCCGCAGATAGGCCAGCGTGTGCAGGACCCTGGCAACCGTGAACACCGTACTCAGCCACAGCACCGGCAGCGTGGCTGCCTCCAGCGCGACAGCCAGCCCGCCGAGGGCAAAGAACATGGGGATGTTCTCCAGATCGTTGGCCCATACCTTGGCAGCACGTATCACCTGCGGGCGTTCAACGGCCTGGGCGACGCGCCTGAACACGGCAGCGTCCTCCGGGTTGGTGAACGCGACGAAGCGCAAGCGGTGATAGCCCTGATAGCAGGAAACCAGGAACATCTTGAGGGACAGCACCACCACGCACAGCGCATAGACCTGCAGAGCACCGCTCATGGCTGGCACCCCTCGGCAACGCCTCTGGTCACCAGGTTACGCAAGCCCATAGGGCTCTCCTTGATAGGGTTTACCGGCACAGTAGTGATAGGGTTGCTTGCACTCAATGACCCGTGAGGTCATGGACATTGCACTCAAGGACGATCAGGGCAACGCATGAATCATCATCTGTTCCATCGCAGCACCCCTGCCCCGCACATCTCAGCGGGCCAGCATCTTCGCGAACTGCGCCGTCAGGCCAACCTCAGCCAGCTGGAACTGGCGCTGCTGACAGGGCTGTCGCAGCGTCATCTGAGCTGTGTGGAAACAGGACGCGCCAAAGCCAGCCCAGGCACCTTGCATGCCCTCCTGTCGGCCCTGGATACGCCGTTGGAGCGGTGCAATGAAGTGTTCGTTGCTGCTGGATACGCGCCCCGCTATGCCGCCACGCCACTCGATGCGCCTGAACTGGCCTTGGTGAATACTGCCATCGAGCATATTCTGCAGGTGAACAACCCCGCTCCGGCGATCGTCATCGACAGCAGCTGGGACGTCATCGCCGCCAACACCAGTACCGGGCTGCTGCTGGCGATGGCCGGTGTCAGCGCACAGCCGGCGACCGGCCTCAACCTGCTGCAGACACTGCTGTGCCCCGGTGGTCTGGGTGATCACCTGGCCAACGCGCCGGAAATCCGCGCTGCAGCCTGGCACCGCGCATCCAGGGAGGCCGCAGGCAATCCGGCACTGGCAGCGCACTTGCGCGACTTGCCGGCCCCGGCAAGCCCGTGCCAGATGGCGACAGCCACCCCCTTGTTGCTGACCCGCGTGAACACCCCGTATGGCGAGCTGAGGTTCCTGTCCACGTTCACCACCTTCGGTATGCCGCTGGATGTCACCGTGCAATCACTGCGCATCGAACACCTGATCCCCGCCGACGCACAGACCCGGCAAAGAATGCAGGCAGCGTTCGAGCAATGGTCGGCCGTTACTGCCTGAACGTCAGGGTCTGGCTGCGCCTGGTTGCGTGCTGTTGCCGGCATGATCCGCCGCCGCACCGACACTCCATTGACCCAAATCAAGCCCTCGCGCCGGGTTCGCGCGACGATGGCTGCACGCAAGGAACGACTCAAGTACCGCCAGGCGCACTGTGCTCAAGGTTTACCGCTTGATCACGGTGCGCAACCTTGGACAAGGAGCCCCACATGAACCCGCTGAAACACATACTGGTTGCCACCGACCTTTCCCCACACGCCCGCAACGCAGCTGAGCGCGCTGCCTACCTGAGCGATGCGCAGCAGGCCTCGCTGGACCTGCTCTACGTTGCCAACCCGGCACCCTTCGAGCGCCTCAAACAGTTGATGACGCCTGATGACGACCTGTTGAAACGCGTACTGGAGAGCGCAGGCGAAAAAACCCGCGCACTGGCAGCCATGCTGTTCCAGCGCTACGGCATCTCCGCTGGCGTGCAGGTTGCCAGCGGCTCGGTGATCACGGAGATCAACCGGGTGGCGCAGGACAAGCACAGCGACCTGCTGGTGTGTGGCGCCAGGGGCCAGAGCGTGGCGCGGCGCCTGCTGCTGGGGTCAACCGTGCAGAAAATGCTCAACCACATGCCCTGCCCTTTGCTCGTGGTCAAGCCGGCCCCGCGTGATGCCTACCGCACCGTGCTGGTGCCAGTCGATTTTTCGCCCGTTTCACTGCGCGCCATCAAACTGGCCAAGGCCCTTGCCCCGCAAGCAGAGATCATTCTGCTGCATGTGTACGAAGCGCCATTCGAAGCCAGCGTGCGCTTCGCCCATATCGACCACGGCACCCTCACCCAGTACCGCAATGTCATCCGCAAGGATGCAGAAGCACAACTCGCGGCGTTGAGTGAGGCTGCCGGCATGGCCGATGCACGGCAGGTCCTGGTGCACGGTAACCCGGGCTGGTGCATTGTCGAGCAGGAGCAGGAGCTGGAGTGCGACCTGATTGTGGTCGGCAAGCAGGGGGCAAGCGCGCTGGAGGAGCTGCTGGTGGGCAGCGTCACCAAGCATGTGCTGAACGAATCACTGTGTGATGTGCTGGTGGCGCCATAGGCGGCATGAGCACGCTGCAGTGCCGCCTCTTGCACCTGTCCGGGTCAAGCACAAGCGCCCTTGGCTAGCCTGACGGCGCGCGGGTTAGGGAAGAAAGGCCCCCGCCCATAGCATTCGCAAGCGGGACGCCATTGCTCAGAGCAGCCGCTCTACGCAAGGCGTTTCATCGATTGCACTGATGATTACTATCGAGCGGCCTGCCTGTCGGCCAGGCAAGGCCGTCTCTACAATCGCCTGCAAATCCCCCCGCTCTTGCGCCTGCTACAGGCGAGATCCCTCATGGAACCTAACCCATGCCAAGCAACAGCCAGGCCCCTCGCGGCCTTCCCGAGCACAATCAACAGAGTGTCACCCAGCAATGGCTGGCAATCCTCTCGGTAGCCGTGGGTGCGTTCGCCCTGGTCACAAGTGAGTTCCTCCCGGTGGGGGTACTGAACGATGTGGCCAGCGACCTTGGCATCAGTGCAGGCCTTGCCGGCCTGATGGTGACCCTGCCCGGCATCATGGCTGCGTTGGCCGCCCCGTTGATTTCCGTAGGCGTCGGCGCGCTGGACCGGCGCTACCTGCTGATCGGCCTGACGCTGATCATGATTATCGCCAACACCATCGTGGCCTACGCCGGCGACTTCAGCCTGCTGTTGGCCGGCCGGGTGCTACTGGGTATCAGTATTGGCGGCTTCTGGGCCACAGCCATCGCCCTCAGCGGCCGCCTGGCACCTGAAGGGATGGGCGTAGCCAAAGCCAACTCCATCATCATGGCGGGCGTAACCCTGGCGACGGTAGTGGGCGTGCCTGTGGGCACCTGGCTGAGTGGCCTGATGGGCTGGCGCATGACGTTCCTGGTCACTGCACTGGTAGGCGTACCGGTGCTGCTGGCACAGGTATTCCTGCTGCCGCGGCTGATGCCGGAAAAGGCCATCCGCATTCGCGACCTGCCGGCGTTGTTCATCAACCCGCAAGCACGGGTCGGCTTGATCGCCGTATTGCTGATCGGCCTGGCACACTTTGCTGCGTACACCTATGTCGCACCGTTTTTCAAACAGAATGCCGGCTTTGACGGGCCTACGATCGGTTCATTGTTGCTGCTGTATGGCGTGGCTGGCTTCATGGGTAACATCTTCGCCGGCTTTGCAGCCAACCGCAGCGTGCGGCATACGCTGATGCTGGTCGCGCTCATGATCGCAGTCAGCACCGCCCTGTTCCCGCACTTCGCCACCGGCATGACGGGTGCCGCGATGCTGATCGCACTGTGGGGCTTTGCCTTCGGTGCGTTCCCGGCTTGCGCCAATATCTGGATGTTTGTCGTGGCGCCCAAGGATGTCGAGCGTGGCATGCCACTGTTCGTGGCCATGTTCCAGGTGATCATTGCCGTGGGCTCGTTCTTCGGCGGGCAAGTCGTAGATCACATGGGCACTGCGGTGCTGCTGAGCCTGGCCACGGCGCTGGTGGGCTGTGGCTTTGTCACCGTGCTGGTGCTGGGGCGCAACGTCAGCAACGATCTGGCGGCGCAGTCATGCTGAGCATTGCGCGGGCGCAGCGCCTCAAACCTTGAACCGCCCCACCAACGCCGTCATCTCCCCCACCAGCCCCGACAACGCCTTGCTCGCCTCGCTGGTCTGCTGCGCACCTGCCGCGGAATGGTTCGATAGTTCGCGGATGTTCAGCAAGTTGCGGTCTACTTCCCGCGCCACCTGAGCCTGCTCTTCGGCCGCACTGGCAATGACCAGATTGCGCTCGTTGATTTCGCCGATCGCACTGTAGATGCCCTCCAGCACTTGCCCCGAGGCCAGGGTCACGTCCAGTGTCGACTGGGCGCGGTTGGTGCTGGCCTGCATGGAAGCCACCGCAGCTTCGGTCCCCGCCTGCACGCTGCCGATCATCTGCTCGATTTCCTGGGTCGATTGTTGCGTGCGGTAGGCCAGTGTGCGCACCTCATCCGCCACCACCGCAAAGCCGCGCCCGGCCTCACCGGCACGGGCCGCCTCGATGGCAGCATTGAGCGCCAGCAGGTTGGTCTGCTCGGACACCGAGCGGATCACTTCCAGCACCTTGCCGATGTCCCGCACCTGCCCCACCAACTGCTGCAGGTGCGCACTGCTGGTCTGGATTTCGCGGGTCATGGCTTCGGTGCCGTCAATGTTTTCACTGACTTGCCGGCGGCTTTGCGCGGCCAGCTGGTTGGACTCACTGGTGGTTTGCGAGGTGGTGATCGCGTTGCGCGCAACCTCCTCCACTGCCGTGGTCATTTCGGTCACGGCAGTCGCGGCCTGCTCCAGCTCCTGCCCCTGCTGACGCAGGTTATTGGCGCTTTCCTCGGTGACCGCGTTCAACGCCGTGGCGGCGGCATCCAGCTGCCGGGCACAGTTGTTGATCTGCCCAAGGGTGTCGCGCTGGCTCTGCTGCATGCGCTGCAGTTCATGGAACAGTTGACCGATCTCGTTGTTACCCTGCCCTTGCACCGGCACACTCAGGTCGCCACTGGCAATGCGCCGGAAATGCCCACCGGCTTCACGCAGGGGGTGCAACACACGCTGGGCAATGAAGGCCCAGCACAGCACCGCCAGCACCATGGTCACGCCCAACAGGCACAGGCTCAGCAATTGCGCCCTGGCCAGACGCCGATCGGACTCGAGCATGATCTGCTGGCCTCGCTCGCTCAGTGTGCCCACCAGTTGCTGGCGCAGGGTTTGCAGCCGCGCCATGGCATTACCGGCATCGCTATTGACCTTGAAATACTGCTCCAGCGAACGCTGGCGAGTCGCTTCACGCTGCCCGGCTACCGCCTTGGCGTATTCGGCAAAGGTTGCCTGCAGCTCGGTTGCCAACCCGCGAAGGGCCGGTTCGCGGGCGTTTTCGACAAATTCGTCGACCAGCGCCTGGCTCTTGTTGTTCAGTTCCACCGACAGCGCCATGCGCTTGCCTGCACTCTCGTCATGGCCACCCAACTGCTCGACAAAGCCCGAAGACACATTGGCGCTGGAGCGAATCGCCATCAGCAACGCATTGTTCAACCGGTCCGACTGGTGCGCAGTCTGGTCCAGTTCAGTGATCTGCTGGTCGCTACCCAAGGCAGCCCACCAGGCACTGGCGGTCGAAAACAGCAGGGTCAGGCTGAACAGCGACAACACCCAGAACATTCCGGTGCGAATTTTCAGGTTTGCAAGCATGCGGGCAGTACTCCTTGTTGGCACCACTTCTGATCGATGATTCGAGGGTGGGTGTGCTGCTATCGGAGGTACTGGCGCAGGCTTGAGGCGCCGCGATGCGGTTATGTGCGGTAACCGAACGGAATGCGTTGAGGCCAACCTCAGCGGCTGAGGAAGTCCACTACCGCCTCGGCGAACGCCTGCGGTTGATCCAGCATGATGAAGTGGAAGCTGCCATCGATACGCTTGAAGCTGACACCTCGCGCCCCGGCATAGGCCTTAGCGAAGGTTGCGTCAACGCTGGCAGCGGGTATGCCATACATGGAGTCATAGGCATACACGACCTCCAGCGGTGCCTGGATATCGCCAAGTTCGGGACGCAGGTCGGTGATCATCAGTTCATGGGTGGCATCGGCTACTGCCTGGCGGTCCGAGCGCAGCGCCGCATCAACCAGTGCAGGCCTGACCGCTGCCGTCTTGGCCAACCGGTCGATGGCCGCGCGCTGCATGGCCTCGGTCTGCGCTGCCGGGGCCGCCAACATCGCGCCACGCACTGTGCCAGCCTGCGCTGCGGCCGTTTCAGCAGTTGCCGTGGGATCGATCAGTAACGTGTAGAACGGCAGCGCATCGACAACCATCAGCCGCCCTACCCGCTCGGGGTGGCGTGCGCCTAGCATCAGCGCGACTTCACCGCCCAGCGAATGGCCAATGATGGCTGGCGCCTCAAGGTGCTGGCTGCGGATATAATCTGCAACCGCCTCAGCAACGGGAGCGGCCACGCGACCGTCTACAGAAGGCACGGCAGGCGAGCCGGCAAAACCCGCAACCTGCACCAGATGCAGGCGGTACTGCTGGCGCAGGGTAGTGGCGAGCCCCGCCCATACCTCACGTGATGAAGCCAGCCCAGGGATCAGGATAACGTCCGGCCCCGCGCCTTCGACCTGCACCGAAATGCGCTCACCAGGCGCTGGCACTGCCTGGCTCGGTGCTGCCAACGTTGAGGACAGCGACAAGCTGGCTCCTATTGCCGCAAGCAGGGTTAGTACGCGCATGTGTGCCACTCCTTTGACTTCAATCGGGAAAAGCCCGCCACTATAAGGCGCGCGGCAAGGCGTGGGAAAACTATCGTTTGCGACCCGGCGCGCTGCATCTGGGGTGGGGCGACGCCTACGACCCGCTGTTCCTGAGTGGGCGCTCAGGCTATCGCATTGACAGGCAGGAGCAGCTGCCTTGCTGAACATCCAAAAGGCCGCGGGATCCTTGGGGGAGTAACCCTCTTGCACAGATCCTGAGGCCTGCGCGATCACTGCGGGCTTGCCAGCGAACACGGGCGAAGCCCGTGCCATCCCCTGTCGCGGCAGATGGCCGTGCCTACACCCACCGCGCCTTGCCAATCGCTTTCGCTGCGTCTACCAGGCGTTGGGTTGCCTGCCGGATCTCATCCGCATCCAGCGAAGCAAACCCCAGGCGCAAGGCGTTCTCGGCATGGCCAAACGGTGAAAACTGTCGCCCGCTGCGCACCACCAGGCCCAGCTCCGGCGCTTTGTCGACCAACTGATCCACGTTGATCCCATCGGCAAACCTCACCCACAGCGCCAGACCACCTTCTGGCGCCTGCACGCTGATCTGCTCACCGAACGCATCGCGCAAACACCCCAACAAGGTCTCACGCCGGCGCCGGTACTCGCGGTTGACCCGGCGCAGGTGTTTCTTCAGCTCGCCATCATTGATCAGGTCCGCCAACATCTGCTGCATGACTGCATCGCCCTGCCCCAGGGTCAGCATCGCCCTGCGTTCCAGCACGGTTGTCACTTCCACCGGTGCCACGATATAGCTGCAACGGAACGTGCTGCCCAAAGGCTTGGACAGTGAGCCAATGTAAATCACGTGCCGTTGATGGCGGTCGCTGGCCAACGGCAGATAAGGCCGCCCGGCAAAGTGGTATTCGTAGTCGTAATCCTCTTCGACCACGCAAAAGGCATGCTGGCGCGCCAGCTCCAGCAGCTGTTGCCTGCGCCCGGCTGGCAGGCTGACCGTGGTCGGGAACTGGTGATGGGGTGTTATGTACATCATCCGCACCTTGTGCTGCCGGCACAGGGCCTCGAGCTGATCGACCCGGCACCCCTCATGGTCCAGCTCTACGGTCACCAGGTGGGCACCCAACTGACGGAAGATTTCCCACGCAGGGGGGTAACTCAGGCGCTCGACCAGCACAACGTCACCCGGCTTGAGCAACACACTGGCCACCAGGGACAGCGACATCTGCACCCCCTGGGTCAGGCAGATATGCTCGGCGCCAACGTTCAGGCCGCGATTGTGCCGCAGCATGTCGGCCAGGGCGCTGCGCAGATTGCGGCTGCTGCACTCGCTGCCGTGGCGCACGCTGTTGCTGGTGAAGCTGCTGCGCAAGGCATTGCGGTAATAGCGGTGCAGCACAGCCTGTGGCAGCAGCCGGTGGTCACAGGCGCCGTTGTCGAAGAACAAGGCCCCCGGCCGCCCTTGCTGCGCTACAGCCTGTTCGTTCGCCTTGAAGTAGGCAACGGCAGGTTCCTCTGGCAGCGCCAGGGCAAAAGGCCGCACGGCACCGGGCACGGCCGCTGTGCCTGGCGCCAGTTGCTGGCTGACAAAGGTGCCCCGGCGTTGCACGCTTTGCAGCCAGCCTTTGGTTTCGGCTTCCTCATAAGCAAGGATCACGGTCTTGCGATTGACGTTCAGCAGTTGCGCCATCTCCCGCGTGCCCGGCAACGGCGTGCCAGGGCGCAGGCGACCCTCGCTGATTGCGGCCACCAGCCCTTCGACGATCTGCCGGTACGACGCTTGTGCCCCATCGAGTTTGAGCAGTGGCTGCCATTTACGAAGCTGGACCATATGAAATATCCAAAACTGGAGGTTCTGCTGGTCCTGGACTATAGCAACAATCGAACCTCCATTTGCCCCGAGGTGCTCATGCAAAGCCGCCACGTCATTGAATTGTCGCCCTCGGGCAAAACCTTCGAAGCCAGCCAGGAGCTGCTGCTCGATGCCATGCTCGCCAGCGGCCTGCCGGTACCCTTTTCCTGCCGCCGCGGCGCCTGCGGCTCGTGCAAGGTCAAGGTGGTATCGGGGCAGCATCAGGACAAGCAGCGGGATGCGGACACACCGCCGCCTTCCTATCCCTTGGCCGCCGACGAGATGTTGCTGTGCCAGAGCCACGCCTGCAGCGACATGCGCCTGGAAATACCCGGCTGGTCACTGGACGCACCAGCACTGGAAACCCAGGCACAGGTGGTTGGCAAGCGCGCGCTGAGCGCAGATATCGTCGAACTGGTGCTGCAGCCTGCTCAGCCGCTGGAGGTGCGGGCGGGCCAGTACATGCGGTTTCAGTTGGGCAACGGCGACAGCCGCTGTTTCTCCATCGCCAACCTGCCTGCCCAGGAACAAGGGCAACTGGTGTTTCACATCCGCAAGGTCAGCGGCGGCCTGTTCACCGAAGGTTTGCTGCCCACCCTGCAAGCAGGTGCAACGGTAAAGCTCGAAGGCCCGCTGGGCGCCTGTACCTGGCAGCACGATGACCAACGCCCGCTGATCCTTTTCGCCACCGGCACAGGTTACGCCGGCATCAAGCCGCTGCTGCTGACAGCCTTGGCCGGCGATGCCGACGTCACGCTGTACTGGGGCGGCTCATCGCCGGCGGATTTTTATGACCGCGAATTTCTCGACGTGTCCAGCAGTGTGCACCCACACTTCCACTGGCAACCGGTACTCTCGGCCCAGGCCCGTATACAGCAGGTGGCGCTCAGCCAGACGCATCGCTGGGGCGAAGCCCAGGTCTACGCCTGTGGCAATGCCACAATGATCAGCCAGACTCGCGAGCAATGCCTTGCGGCAGGGGTACAGCCCCATCGTTTTGTGGCCGAGGCCTTTGTCGCCAGTGGTGCACTGACAACGCAGGCTTCAGCAGCCAGCACGCTGCACCCTGAGCTGGAAAAGGTCGGCCCACGTTATTCGCTGGACGGCATGCTCGCGGCCCGCGAACAGTCGGTGCGGGCCGTGGCCGCCATTGCCAGCCAACTGCAGGTCGGCATGACCACCGCACAGGCACTGGAGATGGCCGCGCATACCCTGCAGGCGATGGGCGCCTCACACACCTGGCACCCCACCTACATCCGATTTGGCGACGATACCGTGCGTACGCCACGGCAAGGCATTGACCTTCAACGTGCGCTACGCGCCACGGACATCGTCGTGGTCGACGTTGGCCCGGTATGGGATGGCTATGAAGGTGACTATGGCGATACGTTCGTGTTTGGCCAGCACGCCCTGCACCACGCCTGCGTGAAGGCACTGCATGAAGTGTTCGACGAGACTCGCCAGGCCTGGGGCCGCGGGTTGACCGGGCGTGAACTGTATGACTTCGCCGAGCGCAGTGCCCAGGCCAAAGGTTGGCAGCTGGAGCGCAATCTGGCCGGGCATCGCATCGCCGACTTCCCGCATGTGTTGTATAGCCAGGACAAGCTGGCCGAGGTGGAGATTGTCCCGAGCGAGGTGGTATGGGTGCTGGAGATACAACTGTGCCACCCTACCGAACCTGTCGGGGCATTCTTCGAAGACATCCTGATTGACGAACGCAAGTCGGACGCTGCCACGGCAGCTTGAGGCCGCCAATCAAAGCGCAAGCTGTGTACCTCAGGTCAACGCCTCAAGGCTCGGCCCTTGAACCCGTAACAGGTTAAAGTTGGCAGCACAAGGAAACCATACAAGGACGATTACCATGCAAGTACGCACGCTCACCCCTGACGACCTCCCCCAGGCCTGCGCCTTGTGCATGGATGCCTTCATGCAGGCGGTCGCGCCCACGCTGTCGGCGCAAGGTATCGAGACCTTTACCCAGGTGTCGGCACCCCAGGCGTTTGCCGAGCGCATGCAGGGTGACAACCTCATGCTGGCCTGTTTTGTCGAAGGCGCTATCGCAGGGCTGATCGAGCTCAAGGAAGGCCGTCACGTTGCGATGCTGTTCATTGCACCAGGCCTGCAACGCCAGGGCATAGGCAAGCGCCTGATGAACGCAGCACTGGAGCATGCCAGAACTGAGGTGGTGACGGTAAAGGCATCATTGTCTTCTGTACCCGCTTACCAACGGTACGGCTTTACCCCGGCAGGCGACGTGGGCGAGCTTGCCGGGCTGGTGTATCAGCCGATGGAAAAGCGCCTGCCGTAAGCAGCGCAAGGCTGCTCCACAGCGGGCGCATGGTCGTCAGCCCATCTGCTGCCACAAGATCAACAACCCGGGCACCCAGGCTGTGAAGATCGCGCACAGCAAGGTCATTGCCGCCACCAGACGCTGGATCTTCCTGGCCAGCGCCAGCAGCAGGAAAAAGCTGAACCACAACACCGTCCACGCCGCCCAGTTCAGCACATCCCACACCCTCAACAGCCCTTCGGCGCCAGGGATGGAACTGACTGTCACCACCAGCGCCGTCACGCTGACGAACAGGCAGAACCAGCCTAGCCCGCGTCCATCTACCTGCAACATCTGGTTGGCGGCCACCCACAGGTAGGTAAAGGCGAACAGGAGGGTCAAGGCTCCGGCCTTGATGCCTTCGTCCGAGCCCACCACGAAGATCAGGTAGACCGCCACCAACAGGCTGAGCAAACCGACAAACAGGTTGATCACCGTCACTTCGCGGTCGGTGATACGCCCCATCAGCCAGATGCTGTTGATGAACAACACTGCACCCACATACAGCAGAACCAGTCCGTACAACATGGCAACCTCTTCTCATTCGAATTGTTTTAGGGTTTTCCTTGCCATTTCCAGCATCGACAACCGCTGTTTCATCGCCTCTTTCGACAAGTAGGCATGGGCTTCAGGCTCCTGCCAGCCCTGGGCCGCCATCAGCAGGACCTTGGCTTTGTTGATGTCGGCCTGGTGCTCCAGACGCTCCTGCAACTGGGCATTTTTCTGCATCAAGCGGGCCTGGGCCTCACTGTTGCTTCTGGCGCACACCAACGCCGGAAGCACCTTGTGGTTGTCCAGCGGCAGCACCATCACGCCGTGACACCCCAGCTCCAGGATTTGCGAAAGAATGGTCGGGCTCTCGTACTCCACCAAGGCGATGGCGGTCAGGCGTACGCCGCCCTGGGCCAGCAGCTTGCCCAACTCGGCATGGTGGCGGCCTTCGAACACCCCGCAAAACACCAGGTCAGTGTGGGTGTCGAAGGCCTTGGGCGGTGGCCAGCACTGCTTCACCGAGCAACCAATGCGCATCAGTTGCAGTACCAGGGCATCAGTGATTTCACTGGGCGGACAAACAATGCCCACGTGCAGTTCACGCAGTGTGTTCAGGATGTTCGAAGTGCTCATGAGGGGCCGCCTCCCATCATGCTCGCAGTCCAGTCGTCCAGGTTGTGAACCACCACATAGGGGTCAGGACGGATGGTCGTAGGCGATTGCCATTTGATGCAGATCTGCCCGCTTGCATCGATCTCGCCAATGCGTGAAAACAGGTGCGAATGGTTGTTCTGCTGCTCCACCTGAACCCTGCCCTGGGGGCTATCCATGCTCGTGTGGTACAGGTGATTGCGGATCACTTCCACCTCCAGGCTGCCGGTGGCATTCACCGCCTGGCACAGCATGCGCATCTGGCAATACGCCGCCTCGGCCCAAGCAGTGATGCGCACATCGGCCGGAAAGAACGCACGGCACTGACTGACGAATGCATTGCTTTGCGGCGACTCGACGCTGGTGAAGTACGGTGCCACGACGATGTTGCCGTGAGCCACCTCGGCCCCCATTTCGGCAATTTCTGCCTCGCTGGTAGTCAAGCTGGCGATCGGCGGCCGAGGGCCATTGCCATAGCGCTGTGCTATTGCTTGATAGAAGCTTGCCGTCCCCGTACCGACCACGGTCGAAAACACCACATCCGGGGCAGAACGTACCACTCGCTCGACCACCAGGGCCAAGTCATCGGCCGAGGGGTACAGGGGCATGTAGGCTTCTTCCACCACTTCGCCGCCATGCTGCTTGTACAGGTGACGCATGACATGGTTGCTTTCCCGCGGGTAGATGTAGTCGGAACCGACGAAGGCGACCCTGGCGCCGTAATGACGTGTCAGGTATGCCGCCAGCGGCGCGCTGTTCTGGTTGGGTGCCGGGCCGCCGTAGATGATATTGGGCGAGTACTCGAAGCCCTCGTAGGGCGTGGGATAGAACAGCAAGCCATCGGCGCGCTCGATGACGGGCATCACGGCTTTGCGGGTGTGCGACATGTAGCAGCCGAGCATCAGGCGCACGCCGTGGTTGCGCACATAGTCGTCACACAGGTTGCGATAACGGTCCGGGTCGCCTCCGGGGTCGCCGACCAGGGTCAGCACCGGCTGGCCGAGCACTCCCCCCTCGCGGTTAACCTGTTCTACCGCCAGCAGCGCGCCACAGCGCTGCGAGCGTTCAATGGCTGCGGTAACGCCGGTTTCGGCGAACAGCAAACCCACCTTCAATTGCCTGTCTTGTCTACTCATCACACCATCCTGTGACAACCATCATGTCGGCAACGAAAAACGGATGCGCCCGCGCTCGAGGTGGCCGGCCACCGTCATGCACGTCACTTCTGCCCGGCATGGGATGCGGTTACCGAGCAAGTACTCGGCCAGTGGCACTTCCAGCTCATGGCGGATAAAGCGCTTGAGCGCACGCGCGCCAAACTCCAGGTCATGGCCTTCGCTGGCCAGCTTGCCAACCACCGCAGCATCCAGCTGCAGGTGGCAGTGATGCTTGGCAAGGCGCCGGTTCAGGCGTGACACCTCCAGTTCAACGATGCGCTCGCCCACCTCCTGTTCGATGGCATTGAACACCACGGTGCTGTCGATGCGGTTGACGAACTCGGCAGAAAAACGGTTCACCAGGCGCCGCCGCACCAGACCCGGCAAACGCTCGCGGCGCGCTGCCTGCAGGTCAAGCAGGCGCCGCAGCGACGCCAGCGGGCCCAGCCGGTGCTGGCGTATTTCGTCTGCCGCCAGGTTGCTGGTCATGAACACCAGCGTGTTACGAAAATTGAAGCTCTTTTCACCGGAGGCCAAGCGCAGCAGGCCGTTGTCAAACACATTGAGCAGCGCCTGGGACACCTCCTTGCTGGCCTTTTCCAGCTCATCGAACAGCACGATCCCCGGGCGTCCCTGGCTTCCGTCCAGCAGCGCCTGGTCGAACAGCGTGCGGCCCTCCTTGGCGCCAGCATAGCCCGGTGGCGCGCCGGTCAGGGCGGCGGCGTAGTGTTCCTGGGCCAGCGTATTCATGTCGACCCGGCAGTAGGCATCGGCATCACCGTGCAGGGCGCGGGCCAGGGCACGCACGACCTCGGTCTTGCCGACTCCGGTCGGGCCGAGGAACAGTGCCGTGAACAGCGGCCGGCGCGGGTCGAGAATATCCGCCCGCACCACCGTGAGCACATCTTCGATGGCCTGCAAGGCTTCGTCCTGGCCCAGTACTTCGTTGCGTACTACCTGCATGACGGCAGCGACATCGAAGCGGAAACGCGACTGCAGGGTGTCTTCGCTACGCTGGTGGGTCTCGACGATTGCCCGGGTGTGGCAGTTTTCGGCATTCAGTGCAGCGCTGGAGGACGCATCGCGACGCGTCTGCTCCAGCAGGTCGTTCAGGAACGGCATGGTCTTCCCCTCGCTTTGTGAAACAGCGTGCCCGCAGGCACGCTGGGCAAGCCCGTCAGCGGGCTTCCTTTTCCTTGGCATCGTAGGGAAGACTGCCGACCGGGCACTGCGCCACCCCCGAGGTGCGCCGGGTCAGGGCCTCGACGTCCTCGCGGGCCTTCTCGGCATCCAGCACCCAGGTGCGATAGAACTCGAATGGGCATTCGGCAATGCCGCGGTCACCGTCGCCAGACAAATGCATACCGCTGTAGCCACGGTGCAGGATCTTGTACAGGTGGTTTTGCGACTGGTCGTTCTGCCGCGCATCGCGAATTTGCGAGATCGACAGCTGAGCGTACTGGATACCCATCTCCTCTTCACCGCACTCGCCAAGTGTACGGCCATCGAAACCGATGATTGCCGAGTGACCGAAGTAGGAATACACACCATCGAAGCCCGCGGCGTTGGCCACTGCAACATAGCAGTTGTTAGCCCACGCCATGGCCTTGGCCATGAGCACCTGCTGGTCCTTGGCCGGGTACATGTAACCCTGGCAACGCACGATCAGCTCGGCGCCTTTCATGGCGCAATCGCGCCAGATTTCCGGGTAGTTGCCGTCATCGCAGATGATCATGCTGATCTTCAGGCCCTTGGGGCCATCGGCAACGTAGGTCTGGTCGCCCGGGTACCAGCCCTCGATCGGACACCAGGGGATGATCTTGCGGTACTTCTGCACGATCTCGCCGTTGTTGTCGATCAGCACCAGGGTGTTATAGGGGGATTTGCGCGGGTGCTCTTCATGGCGCTCGCCGGTCAGCGAAAACACGCCCCAGACGTTGGCCTTGCGGCAGGCCTGGGCGAACACTTCGGTTTCCACGCCGGGTATGGCCACGGCGGTTTCCATCATTTCGGCCGGGTCATACATGATGCCCTGCAGGCTGTACTCCGGAAAAATCACCAGGTCCATGCCCGGCAGCCCCTGCTTCATGCCGACAATGATGTCGGCGATTTTTCTGGCGTTTTCGAGCACTTCATCGCGGGTATGCAGGCGCGGCATCTTATAGTTGACCACGGCGACGCCGACGGTGTCATTGCTGCTGGAAATATCACCATGACGCATGTTGACCACCTCTTGTTGTTATTTTTCAGGGACGAAAAAAAGCCCTCTCCGCATGCGGAGAGAGCTCATTTGCTCTTTGGGGTTCGGTGTGGAGGCCGCGACATCGCCATTGATGCGCGGCTCCTGACAACCAACGGTATATGCCGGGTGTGGCGGCTTGTCAACCCGCCATCAACCGTTGCCGCTTCAGGCGCCGAGTGAGCACAGCACGCTTTGCAGCTTGTCTCGGGTGGTATTCGTGCACGCCTGCATGGGCTCGCGCAGCTCGTCTGCAATCAAGCTTTGCAGCTGCAACGCCGCCTTGACCACAGCCGGGTTGGGCTCGGTAAAAGCCACCTTGATCCAGGGCAGCAACTGGTAGAACGTACCACGCGCGGCGGCCCAATCGCCGCTGTCGACCTGCTGCACCATGCGTACGTACAGGTCGGCGCGCACATGCGCGGAGGCTGAAATGGCCCCAGCCCCACCCAGGCACAGGTTGTTGAAGATCTGCAGGTCTTCACCGGCCAGCACCTGGGCGTGGCCGTCCTCGATCAAGGCCATGGTCGTCTCGCTGTCACCGCTACAGTCTTTCACCGCTGCAATGCGTGGATGGCGCACGATACGGCGCAGGGTTTCACGTTCGATACGCACACAGGTGCGGTAGGGAATGTCGTAGACGATCACTGGCACGCTGGCGGCATCGGCCACGGTGGCGAAGAAGGCTTCGATGCCAGCCTGCGAAGGGCAGATGTAGCAAGGTGCGGGAACCAGCAGCCCGCCAATGTCACGCTGCTGGATTTCAGCCTGGAAGGCCAACAGCTCGCGCAGGTTGTAACCTGACAGGCCCATGACCACCCTGCCCGGCTCCACCCAGGCCAGCACAGCATCCAGCACCGCCAGTTGCTCGACCTTGGACAATGCCGCCGCCTCACCCGTGGTACCGCACACCACAAAACCGGCCACACCGTCTTCGAGCAGCTTCTTCACCAGCTTTTCCAGGCCTGGGAAGTCGATTTCATTGGCGCGCATTGGCGTGACGAGGGCGATCCAGATACCACGGAAATTCGACATGCAAAAACTCCTGATGTTGACCGAAAGTCAGCGTCAGCAGGGCGAAGAGTGGAGGTGGTGGCAGGGATACCTGGCGCCTTCTGTCTCGTCAGCCCACCTGACGAGACAGCGCGCCTCGGTCAGATGAGC
This sequence comes from Pseudomonas sp. zjy_15, assembly GCF_043101865.1. Lineage (NCBI taxonomy): Bacteria > Pseudomonadati > Pseudomonadota > Gammaproteobacteria > Pseudomonadales > Pseudomonadaceae > Pseudomonas > Pseudomonas sp. zjy_15. Next base: position 170,931 of record NZ_JBICII010000064.1, on the reverse strand, counting down.
GGCTGTTTCTTGGATTTCTTGGCAACGGCAACGCACGCGCCTGCCTGGGCGATGAAGCCCGAAGCGGAAATGGCGTGGTTGGATGGGGACATGCTGGCAAGCCCGTTGCGTAGGTATGGCTGGATAATGGTGGGGCGGCGTGCCTGGTGTCAACCCTTGGCCCGCATCGCCCCGTGCAGGCGCGCCCCTTGCAACGCCGCGATTGCCGTCACCGCCACTCGCTGTAAGGCTCCAGTGGTGTCACCGGCAGGGCCAGGTTGCCTCGCCACGGTTCGAACAGGTAGCGCAGGTAGAGCATGCCATGGCTAGGCGCATAGTCATCGCTGTGCTGCCAGTCGAAGCCGCCGCCCAGTACCCACTGGTCACTCAGGCGCCGTTCGAACAGCCCGCGCAGGCGGTAGCCCAACCCACTGCTGTCGCTGGCTTCAGTCATCGCATCGAGGTTGGAATCGACGCCATATTGCGCCAGTACCTTGCGGTTGATGTGTGCGTCCGGGTACAAGCGGCTACTGCCACTATGGGCCTGAGACCAGCTGACGGAACCTTCCAGCAGCAGCGACCAGTCGTAGTTGCGCCAGGCATAACTGACCGGCACGCCCACCGAACTGTAACGCTGCGGGCTGTAGTAACCGCCCTGCCCCAGGCTGTAGCCGCTCAGGTCCTTGTCGTGGCGCCAGTGCATCAGCGTCACGCCTACACGCACACGCTCGTCGGCCTTTTCCACCACGCGGTGGTAAAAGCCGGCCATGGCCCGGGTCCGCTGGTTGTCGGCCACGTTTTCGCCGTACAGCCAATGGTGCCCCAGGCTGGCCCACACCCCGTTGTCGCCACCTTGGTCCCAGCTCAGGCCGAGCGTGGCGCCATTGGCAGTGACCCCGCCCCAGCGCACGCCCGTCGGGCGGTCGCGTGCGCCGGCGAACGACAGCAATGAATTGCTCATCGGCCGGCGCGAGGCGGTCAGCGACCAGCCAACCTGCCCGAGGTCACCGTTGACCGTTGCGCCGCCCAGCCAGCTGTTGATTGCATAGCCCTGGGTGGTGCCCAGGTCGAACGCCCAGCGGCTGCCCTGCCAACCCAACGCCAACAGACTGCCGCTTGCAGTCTGCGATCCCCCCGGGCACGCGGGCAGTGTTTTGCCGTCAGCGGTCTGGCCAACAAACTGGCAACTGCCGAAGTCGGGGGTGTAGCGCCCCTGATCGTTCGGCTCGAACGACCCCGCATCCATGCCAATGCGCTCTACCCGCGCAAACGCGGTGCCCTCCTGCCAAGGAGTGTCGACATGCAACAAGGTCGACTGGGTACTCAGTTCCGACGTGCCGGGCGTACCGTCATCCTCGCGCCAGCCGTAGTCATGCATCAGCGTCACATGGGTATTGCGCTGGCGATACAGGGCATCCAGATCACTGCGCAGGCTGCGGGCCAGCCAGTCGTCGCCATCCTGTTCGCGGCTGGCCAGGGTCAATGCACGGTCATCCCGTGGCGCTACGGCAGCACGGTCCAGCAACTGTGCATCGGCCATCGCCGCCGCATAAAGGTCCAGTGCTCGTTGAGGATCATCCTGCGCTACCAGGCGGGCGGCGTCGCGCCGTAACAACGGATCGGGGCGCGTCTGCTGCGCTGCAACACGGTCAAGCAGCCTGGCCGCCTGATCGTGTTCGCCCAACGCGGTCCACACCGCCGCCAGGCGCCGCTGGGCGTTGCCGTCATCAGCGGCAAATTGTGGCACCTTCACGCCCAGCATGTGCCGGGCCTGCTGCAGGTTGCCTTCGGCCACGGCGCTTTCCATCACCCCAAGGCGTGCATCAGGGCGCCCAGGCTGCACGACCAGTACACGCTGGTAATAGCTGCGCGCCTTGCCATGTTCACCACGCGCTGCTGCCCAGTCAGCCAACAGCATTAAGTCGTCCGGGCTACCTTCACCACGCGCCAGGCCGGCTTCAAGCAAGGCTGTCGCCTCGGCACTGCGGCCTTGTGCCTGCAACTGCTGCGCAGAGGCCAGGGTCATACGCCGTTGAACACGTTGCTCCAGCGCGTGCATGTCCGCGCTCCAGGTCGCCTGAGGTACCGCCCTCAGACTGTCCAGAGCCAAGGCATCACGGTCGCTGGACTCCAGGAACAGGCCGTGGGCATAGCGCGTTGCCGGATCATGTGGCTGGTGCCGCACCAGCCTGGCAAATGCCGCGTCGGCCTCGCCAGTACGCCCTTGGTGACGCAGGCTGTTGGCCAGCTGATACACCAGCCAAGGCTCATCGGGGGCCAGAGCCGTGGCCTGGCCCAGCACGTGGCTGGCCGTCGACCAGTCCTCGCGCTGCAGGGCTTCGTCCCCTTGCTGGCGCAGCCGCGCAAGTTCCAGGCTACGTCGCAGGCTGGCGAACTGCGCCTGCTGCCGTGGTGGCAGGCTGTCCAGGTATGCCTGCGCCTTGCCTGGCGATTGCACCTGGTAAACGCGCATCAAGCCACGCACGGCACTTTCGTTATCCGGCGCCATACGCCGTACCTGCAGGTACTGCCGCTCGGCAGCCGCCACATCGCCCTCGGCCAGCGAGACATCTGCCAGGCCCAACAACGCGTATTCATCCTTTGGCCGTTGCTGGCGAGCCTGCCGGTAAAGTGTGCGCGCACCGCGCACATCTTTCGCCGCCAGGGCCCGCTCGGCTTTTTTCAGCAGGGCCCAATACTGGCTGGACGACTCCAGGTCCTTCCATTGGCTGATCCGGTAGGTGTCCTGCTCCTTGGCGCTCGCCGCGCGGAACGCAGCATGGGCGTCTTCATGGCGGCCCTGGCGCATCAACGCATAACCCAGGGCCCCCTGCAGGCTGGCATCGCCCGGGTACTGGCGCAGGGCGCGGCGCAGCTGCGTTTCGGCTTCGACATTACGGCCCTTGTCGAGCAACGCCTTACCCCGTTGACCGGCCTGCCATGCCGGGTCGGCCAGCAGCTTGCGCTGCTGTTGCAAGGTCTCGCTGGCCTGTGCCAACAACGGTGAAGCCGGGTAACGCTGAAGAAAGGCTTGCCAGGCCGCCGCGCTGGTGGCACTCACGGCTTGCCCGGACAGGTAGTCGAACTCGCGCTGGGCAGCGGCATCCCGTGCACCGGGGTCTCGCGCCAGCTGATCGAGCAGGGCCAAGGCCTCGCGATCACGCTTTTCGGCGAACAACCAGCCAGCCAAGGTCTGGCGCAGCCCGGCACTGCCTGGATACTGCTGATCCAACCGCTGCAACTGGCGGATCGCCTCTGGGCGTTGGCCTGGCAGATTGCCGCGCACGCGCCAGTAGTCCAGGGCCAATTCAAGGCTGGGTGGTTCGCCGGCAAACAACTGTTCGTACACCGCCAGCGCCTCTTCGTTACGGCCGGTAACCGCCAGCAGACGCGCCTGCTGCAAGCGCCGCGCAGGCGCCGGTTGTTGAAGTTCAAGCAGGCGCCTGGCCTGACGTGCTTGCAGGCTGCCAGGCGCAACGGCACTGATCCGCGCACTCAACTGCTCGGCTTCACTGCTGTTCTTCTCGCGCAATGCCAGGCTCAAGGCCGCCAGCAACACGTCCGGGTTGCGCGGTTCAAGCAACTGCAAACGGCCCAGCGCATCGCGCACCAGGTCGTCACGGTGCAGCGCTTCGCCGCGGCGTACCTGGTCCAGCAGCCATTGGCGCTGTTCATCGATATCCTTGGGTTGCGCATCTGCCTGCCAGGTTATTGCCGCCAGCATCAACACGCCGATCATTCGCTGCATGGCGCGCTCCAGGCCGGCAACAGGCGGCCGTGCGGGTCAAAACGGTAACGGGCCTCGTCGAAGCCCTGGCCGAACAGCGCCAGCACCTGGCTGTAATACGCCTTGGCCTCGATCGGCTGTTCGCGCAAGCGCTGGCGCTGGGCCGCCAAGCCGGCCACGTGCTCAGGCGAGGCAGCAAGCAATGGCAGCAAGGCCGCAGAGAAACCCGCCGGGCCATGGCCGCGGGCTTCACCGCTGCGTGTATCCAGATGCTCAGGAGGTAGCCCCTGGCGCTGGGTCAATGCCGCCATCGGCGCATAATGGGCCACCAGCTCGCGGCGTTGCGCCGCCCCCTCGGCCAACATGCCGACCCACAGGTACACGCGAATGGCGTCATAATCACCGGCATTGCCATGTTTCGTGTCTGCCGCTGGCTTTCCGGCCGGGGTCCACAGCAACCAGTCCGGGGCAAAGCCCTTTGGCGACGATGCCAACCACAAACGCCGCGTGTTGGCCGCCAGCTCACCCCACAATGGGTCCACCTCGCTGAAGCGGTCGAGCAGCTGCAGCGGCAGGTAGCTGGGGTTCAGGCGGGTACCCTGGGCGTCTTCGAAGCCGTAGTCACCTGGCAGCAACATCACGCCGAGGCCTGGAAGCTTGCGCACGGTCTGCGCGGCGATACGCCACAGCAGGTGCTGGCCCAGCTGCGTGTAGGCCGGCTGGTCCCACAACCGCCCTGCTTCCAGCAGGCTGTAGGCGATCCACAGGTCGGCATCACTGGCGTTGTTGGCGTCCAGCACCTGCCACTGCTGCTGCCCGTCACGGCCCCACAGCCAGGCAGGCAGATGCCGGGCCAGGTCACCCTCGGCGAGGTTGTTGCTGGTCCAACGCAGCAACTGCGCGAAGGTTTGCCGGTCGTTGCCTACCAGGGCGAAGAACAGCGCGTAACTCTGCCCTTCCGAGGTGGTGATCAGGCGCTCGTCACTCGGGTCGATGACCCGCCCATCCACACTCACCAGCTCGGCCTTGAACCGCTCCCAGGCAGGCCATGGGCAAACCGACCCGGCAGTGGCGAAAACGGGCAGGCCCAAGGCGACCAGCCCTACCAGCATCTGGCGCATCATCACCCCGCCTCACCCAAGCGGCGCTTGCCAGCCCAGCGCAGTGCCCGCCACAACAAGAAGGCGAACAGCACCACACAAACAGCCGCGATCACCGCCAGCAACACAGGGTGCTCGGACAAGTGGAACCACAGCAGCAGCCACCACGGCAGCGCGCCCACGAAGTAGTGCTCGCCGACGAACTGGCTGCTCACGCCACTGCTGCGTACCAGCGTTACCGAACCCGCCACCGCATCGAGCTTGCCCACATCGCCAAGCACGTCGCGCAGCAATGCGTAATCGCTGTCGCTGTTGGCCAGCAAGGCCACAACACTGCGCTGCTCGTGGAACGGCGACTTCAGCCCGGTGATGGCCGCAATCGGCGCCTGGGCGCTGACCGCCACGCGGCTGCTTGCAGCCACCGGCTCAGTATCGAAACGCTGGCCACCGGGCAACGATGCGCTGCGGCCCTGCAGTAACCAGTCACGCTGGGCGCTGAGCAACAGGCCAAGGTTGGGCGCATCGCGCAGGGCCTCGGGCAGGCTGCCGATCAGCAGCAAGTCGGCATCTGCCGCTGCGGCCTGTTGCCAGTCGTCGATCAATTGCAGGCCAAGCGCCGGGTAACCGATCTGTCCGGCAAACCCGCCAACCGTGTCGAGCAAAGTGCCGACCTGCATCGCCGTAGGTTTGGCCGGCATGATGACCAGCGTCTCGGACAGGTCGGCCATGCGGCTGAACGGGAAGCCACTGCGGGCGAATGCACGCAGGTCGGGCATGGCGATGTAATGGTGGTAACCGGAAAGGTCGATGGTGGAGTTGTCGTCGATCGCTGCACGCACGTCCACCGGCAGCGAGGTCTGGCAGCGATCGCGCTGGGCGCTGCCCAGGGTGCTGGCAAAGCTGAAGTCGAAGCGCAGGCGGTTGCGGTCGCCAATCTTCAGCGCCGGCACCAGCGAGTTCTCGGTCAATGCAGTGTTGTCACCGGACAGCACTGCCAGGCGCATTTCCTCAAGGGTACCGCCGCGCCGGTCATTGCCCACCAGCGGCATGCTGGTGATGTACTGATCGTTGACGCTGATGCTCAGGCGCGATTCGTCGGTCACCGCTGGCGCCGTATAGCGGTACAGGGTGCGCAGCGGAATACCCTGGTTGCGCCAGACGAACAAGTCGGGCGGCAGGTTCAGTTCCAGTGTCACCGGCCGCGGTTGCAGGCCACTGACTTGCAGTTGCTCGGGGTAATCCATCAGTTCGGCAAATCGTACCGGCCGGTCGGTGCGCGTCCAGTTCGGCGCATCGTAGGGCTGACGCGGTTGCAGCGCGGTCATCTGCTCCACTTTGACGCGCGCGCCACGGAACAGATTGTTGCCGACCGCCAGCGCCGAGGCGGCCTTGATCAGGTCGTCGTCGTTACGGCCCAGCACCAGCAGCACTTTGCTGAAGCGGTCGTCCGGATGATCGATCACCTGCAGCACGGGGCCGTCGACTGGCGGGAACTGCTGCAGATCGGCGAGGAACGCCGGGCGACGGTCGTTGCTGGCAAACACGATGCTCGGTGCAGGTTTTTCGCCACGGGCCGGCAGGTGGTTGTACAGCACAGGGAAGCTGGCCTTGCGCCAACCGGCCTGGCTGCCGAAGTAGGATGCCAGGATTGCTGCCGCACGCTGCTCGCCCAGGCTCGGCACGCCGCTGAACACCACCGGCAGTACTACCTTGCCGGTGTCGCGAGTATCGAAGAACGGCAACGGGAAATACGCCAGGTCGTTTTCCAGCACCAGCGCCTGCTCGTGCAACTGTACCTGGCTCTTGCGGTTAAGGTTAAGCCACAGGCCGCTGTGCGCCGGGTCTTCGCAGACATCGGTATAGTGTCCGACAAACTCCAGACGTACCCGGTTGAAGTCGCCGAGCAGTTTCGGGTCCAACGGCAGCTGGCGACGTACACGCTGGCCCAACTGCTCCTTTTCCACCGGAACTACGCCCATCAGCTCGTCGTTGAGGTAGACACGCAAGTGCGACAGGTTCGGCAGCAAGGCTGGCGAAGGCGTGTAGTCCAGTTGCAAGCTGGCATCGGTGGCCAGGCGATCGCGACGCAGGCCGAACTCGATATGCTCGCTGTTGCGTACCCCCAGCAGCAGGCTGTCGGACGCATGCCCAAGCTGCTCGAAGGTTTTCACAACCGGCCAGTTTGGTACCGTGGTTGTGGGTACCGCAGGCTCGGCAAGCGGGGCTACAGGAGCAGCAGCGGCGCTCTGCGACAAGGCGGTAAACAGCGCCATCGCCAGGCCCCAGGTACGCGCGGGATAACCAGTCATCATGCGTCTCGATCAACAGGGTTCATGGAAGGGATGGCCCGCGGTGTGCGGGGCCAGTAGCTGGCCAGCCACAGCGCCAGCGAACGCAGTGGGCGCAACCACGCCCGCAGCCATGGCGGCATGTGCTCGACCAGGCGCACGTAACCGACGCCGCCCAGCTTCAACACATCGATCAGGCTGCGCAGCGGGCGCTCGACCTCGTGCTGCTCGTTCCAGCCAAGCCAGGCATCGGCGCGGGCAAAGGTGCAGTGGACCAGATCGATGCGCTGTTGCAGGGCGAGGTCGTGGAACACCAGGCCCACGTGTTGCCCGACCGTACGGGTGACACACGCCTGGAAGGCGAACTCACGCTGGCCGCGGTTGAGCAGCAGGCGTACCTGCTCCCCCGGGTTCAGCTCCAGACCTGGCTGTACCTGCAGGCCGACACCACCGTCGGAGTAGTCGACCAGGGTGCAGGGGTAGGCATGACCGCTGGCCAGCATCAACCCCGCCGGCAAGCGCATCTGCACCCGATGGGCGCGGCGCACCTGGCGCACTTCGGCGGCCACCGCAACTGCGGCACCGATGATCAGCAGGTTGTAGATCACCCACAGCGAGCTGACGATCACCGTGCCGATTTCGGACGTCGGGCCGGCGAACATACGCCACACCGCAAAACCCAGACCCACCACGTTGAGCGCCGCCAGCCACAGGTAAGGTTGGGCGATGCGCCAGTCGAACTGTTCCTGCTCCATCAGGCCGCCCTTGGCGGTGACGTTGAACGTGCCTTTTTTCGGCGCGAACAGCGCCACCGTGGTCGGGCGGGCGATGTACCAGGCCAGTACGGTCTCGTAGACCTCGCCCCAGAAGGTTTGTCGGTACTTGCCCTGCATCCGCGAGTTGGTCAGGCTGGCGTGGATCATGTGCGGCAGCACGTACAGCAGAATCATCAATGCCGGTGCGTAGATGATATAGGCATGCAGCAACAGGAACGCCAGAGGCGCCGTCAGGAACACCAGCCGCGGCAGGCCGGCCAGGAAGTGCAGCATCGCGTTGGCGTAGCACACCCGCTGGAACAGGCTAAGGCCACGCCCGAACAGCGGGTTGTCGGTGCGGAAGATCTGCACCATGCCACGGGCCCAGCGAATGCGCTGGCCGATGTGCGCCGACAGGCTTTCGGTGGCCAGGCCCGCGGCCTGCGGAATGCTCAGGTAGGCCGACGTCCACCCTTGGCGATGCAGGCGCAGGGCGGTGTGGGCATCTTCGGTCACGGTCTCGACGGCAAAACCACCGATGCTTTCCAGCGCGGTGCGGCGCAGCACGGCACAAGAGCCGCAGAAAAACGCCGCGTTCCACATATCGTTGCCATCCTGAATCAGGCCGTAGAACAGCTCCCCTTCGTTGGGGCGGCGGCGGAACGAGCCGAGGTTGCGCTCGAACGGGTCAGGCGAGAAGAAATGGTGCGGTGTCTGCACCAGCGCCAGTTTCGAGTCCTTGAGAAACCAGCCCACGGTCAGTTGCAGGAAGGAGCGCACCGGTACATGGTCGCAGTCGAAGATGGCGATCAACTCGCTGTCGGTGACGCCCAGCGCATGATTGAGGTTACCGGCCTTGGCATGCTTGCTGTCGGGCCGCACGATATACCCTACCCCCACTTCGTCGGCAAAGGCACGAAACGTGTCGCGGCGGCCATCATCGAGGATGTAGATGCGCAGGCACTCGCGTGGCCAGTCCAGGCCCAGCGCGGCCATTACCGTGGTGCGCACCACTGACAGGTCTTCGTTGTAGGTGGGGATCAGCAAATCGACGGTTGGCCAGTGCCTGGTGTTGGCCGGGAGGTTCGCCGGCTTGCGCTGCAATGGCCAGCTGGTCTGGATGTAACCCAGGATCAGCACGAACCACGAATAGGTTTCTGCCGCCAGCAGGATCACCCCGAATACCAAGTCGGTGTTGTCGTTCCAGTTCAGGGTCGAGGTGTAGCGCCACCACAGATAGCGGCAGGAGATGATGGTCGACAGCACGATCAGCATCAAAGTCGGGAAACGCCCCGGCATGTGTCGCACCAGCATGGCGATGACCAGCAGCAGGCAGATGAACATCAGCTGCGCCAGGTAGCCGAACGGCTCGGTCACACACAGCAGGGCGAGGCTGAGGGCGAACACCGTCAGCACGCTGTAGAACGTCCGCCGGGCAACCGCGTTCAGGCCGCGCAGGCGTGCCGAGGCTTCGTGCCTGAAAGCACTGGCGCGGTAGCGCGCAGGCACCTGGTGCAGTGCATCGATCAGCAGGCCGCGGTAGTGGCGCGCCACCCCGCCTGCCCCCCGCAGGTGCATGCGCACCGCGCCCAATGCGCGGCGGCCAGGCCCTGCAGTACGTGCCTGCGGTTGGCGCCGCAGCAGCAACCACAGGCTCTGGATCAACAGGCGTAGCGGGTCACCCAGCGTGGGGCGCTTGCCCGCCAGCTGCGGGTACAGGCGTTGGCGCTCGGCCAGCAGCGCCTGCCAGGCAGGAGACTCCAGGCGCAGGAACAGGAAGGCCAGCCACACGCCGAGGGTGAACAGCCATGCAACCGGCAGGCGCGTGCCACGGACTGTGAACCAGGTATAGGCCGACAGAGGGGTCAGGGTCACGGCTGGCGCCTCGTCAGACAGCGCACCGCCAGACTCTGCACATCACGGCAGGCCAGGCTCTGCGGTGCGTAAAGGCCAAGAGGTGCCTTGTACGCCAGCGCTTCGAGGAAGGCTTCGTCGCGATGGACCACCTGGATCGGCAAGCGATCACGGAACAGATCACGCCACACCATCAACAGGTCGCTCTGCAAGCGGCTGGCCGGGTCGTAGCGATTGACCAGCAGCATGTCGAAGTGCTCGACCGGGCGGCGCCCGAGCAGCAGGTGGCTGGCCATTTCGGCTTCCGCCACCAGTACCCGTACATCAGTCTCGATGCCGTTGCCGGCGGTATCGCCCGGCAATTGCGGCAGGTCGTACAACAGCCAGTCGAAATGCTTGGCCAGCTCGACCTGGCGGGCGCGCCATGACTGCGCATCGGGCACACGGTGCTGCGCACCGTCGGCCAGGTTGCCGTACGGCAGCAGGCACAGGCCATCGAGCACCTCGTACACGGCATCACTGAATGGCCGCCCTTCCCGCTCGGCCAGCGCCCAGCCCTCGGATGTATTCAGCGGCAGGTTGAAGTGCAGCCCGAGCAAGTTGCTGGGGCACAGGTCAATCAACAGCACCCGTTCGCCCACGCCCTGCAGCGCGTAGCCCAATGCAGCCAGCAAGGCGCTGCGCCCCAGGCCTCCGCGCACCCCATGCAATGCCAGGCTGGTCATGGCGCGACCCTCTCGCGCTGGATGACAGCCGCGTACAGCGCATCGTCGCTGCTGGCCCTGCAGCTTTCACCCAGCAATGGCCAGCGCTGCAGGGCCTGCTGAACGCCCACCAGCATCGAGATGTCCTGATAGTTCAGCTCTGGCATGTCCAGGTGCTGGCGCAACTGGGCAATATCGTCGCTACGGTCGGACGGGTCTGACTTGCCAGTGATCATGGGCGCTCCTTGGGGATCGGCTGCCAGTCAGGCTGGCCTTGCAGGCGCATGTAGGCACGCCCCTGGTAATTCAGCACCTGTGCGCCAGAGGTTTCGGCAACCTGCTCGGTGGTTGGCAGGTCGGTCAGCAGGCCGGGCACATCCAGCACCGGCTGCTGGCCGAGGCCCGCATACACACGCGAGATCAGCTCGGACAACGCCAGGTAGCTGGTGGCAGCTGTGACCCGCAGCGGCTCGTTGCGGGCAGGCTGGCCCATGCCGATGAACTTCAGGCCGACCGGCACATGGGTAATCGACGGCGTGGGAATTTCGCGCATGCCAGACAACTGCATGCGGTCACCATGCAACGCGGCCCCATGCTCAGGGACAATGGCCACCACTACCCGGCGGCCACTGCGCTCCAGTTCGTCAAGGAAGGTGCCAAGCTCGCCAAACAGGCGATTGGCGCGGGTGGCATAGTCGGCCACGCGGGTACCGCCGTCGGCAGTGACGATACGGTTGCCGTCATGCAGGCTGATGCTGTTGTAGAACAGTGACACATGCTCGTCCGGGGTACCTTTGCGTTGCCCCCACCAACGGCGCAATACATCCAGGTCACTGGCAATCGGCGAGCCGTCGAAGCCCACCAGTGCCCGTGGGAAGTCGGTATTTCGCATGCCCGGTTGCGGCATGTGCTGCTGGGTAATGTCGCCGATGAAGTTGTCGAACCGGCCGCTGTGGTTGAGCAAGGTATTGCTCTGGAAACCCAGCCGGGCCAGGTTCTGGAACAACAGGCACTGCTCCGGGGCCGGTTGGTACAGGCCAGCGTGCGACGACTGCCCGCAACTGGCTCGCAGCACACGGATGGCGGCCGGGCCGCTGTAGGAGGTCGCCGAGTTGAACTGGTCGAAGATCACGTCCATGCGCGACAACAGCGGGTTGTCCCGTAGCCCCACGGCAGACAGGTCATCCCAGGCCAGCGAGCAGATGTTGATCACCAGCAGGTCGAACGGTTGCTCATCGGCATTCACGGCCGGGAACGCCGTCACCCGCTCGCGCTCACTGGCGAAGAAGCGCTCAAGCCAGCTGTCGAGCGCGGCATTGTCGGCTACTGCAGTGGCTGGCGCGGGTTCGGCTGCGGTGCGCGCCGCCACGCCGGGCGCCTGGCTTGCACCCAGCAACGGCAAGCCGCCGACCGACAGCCATGCCAACCCCAGCAGGCTCAGGGTGCTCAGGCGCAGCCAATGGCGTAGGTACAGGTAACCCACCAGCAACATTGCCAGCGCCCCCAGCAGGTTCCAGTTGATGAAACGGCCCAGCAGCTCGAGCAGATAGTCCCACGAGAAGTCCAGCACCCCCGGCTGCGCAAGCAGCCGGCTGAAGGGTGGCAGCCAGGTGTCCTGGTAGAACAGCGCGATGCCGATTGGCACCGCCAGCAGTTGCCGGGCAATACGCAGCCACTTGCCCGGCAAAGGGACAAGCAGAAACGCAGCGAACAACAGGTTCGGCAGCGCCTGGAAGTCGAGCATGCCAAGTGCGACCAGCAGAAACTTTGCAAAAAAATAGAGGTTCCACCCTCCCAGTCCAGGCCAGCGGGCCAGTACCGGGAGGGTGATGGTGGTATTAGTCATTCTGGGGTTCCTGGCGTGCAGCGCGGCGGCGTACGCCCAGCGGTTTCAGATAGCGGGGGGGAAGGCGGCGGCGCAACCCGCCACGTAATGCCGAACTCAGGCGCACTAGCAACAAGGCCAGGCCCAGCGTGACGAGTGCGGTAATGCCGACCACCTGCAGCAGTTGCACGAAGTTCATGCGTCGCCCCGCTTGGCCAGGCCTACCTTGCGCGGTGCCAGCGCCGACCATGCCTGTGCAGGCAGTTGCGCCACTGTGTCGCTCCGGGGTGGCTGCGGTAGGTTGCTGTCGAGGAAGGCCGGAGTGGACAGGCTGTCGACGCCGGCAAGCACCTCCTGGCTGATGAACAACTCTTTCCATGACAGTTGGAAAATGTGGTCAAGCGCTTGCTCGACCCCTTCGGAGCGGCAAGCGAACAGGAACAGGAACAGCACCTCGCCAACCACGCAGGCAATGTCGCCATCACGGCGGAATACCGTACGCGAGCAAGCCTGCAACGGGGTCAGGCCAGGCGCCGGACGCAACACCAGCAACTGGTGGACGATTTCGCCGTTGCGCACCCCGTGCCACATGCTTTGCACAGCATCGGCGAACGCCCGTGGCGCTACCAATCCGCAGATGGCCAGCGGCCGCAGACGTGCCAGCAAGGCATCGAAGTCGGTTGGCAGGTGTCGACGCCAGACGTAACCCTGGATGCTCTCCACCATGGTCAGGAAGCGTGACAAGCTGGCACCGAACGGCACGATCTGGCTGGCACCACAAGCCAGCAGCAACTGTTCGTCCTGATAACGCAGGGTCGGCGCCATTTCGCGCACGACCAGCTTCAAGGCGTTGCCACGCGACTGCCGCAGGTGGTGCAGTTGGCGCGCCAGGCTATCCAGACGCTGCCCACCGTCCATGGCAAAGATCACCGTGGCAGACACCGCCCGGCTGGCTTTGCCCCCCAGTTCCTCAAAGCTTTCGCAGACCTGCCAGTGTTCGGAGAAGGCTGGCGCGCCTTCCAGTACCGGGCGCTGGGCCAGGCACAGCAACTCGTCACCACCGGTGTCGCTGGGTGCCTGAGGCGCGGCAGCAACGGCAAAGCCCGCGCTCAGCCGAGTCAGCTCCATGTCCCGGGTGGCGGCTTTGCCAAGCGGGCTGCTCCAGAAATGCTGCAGGTAGCGTACCCCACCTTTGCCGCGGTACACCTGCCCCAGGCCGTCGAGGCACTGGTTGAAAACGCGCAGACGCTCGACCAAGGCAGTGCTCTGCCCCCCACTGACGACCAGCAGCAACGCCGCTTCAGCCAACAATGCCGTGCGCAGCGCATTGCACCAGTGCTCGACTTCGCTATCCAGCCAGGCGTGTGCCGGTGCCAGCAGCACCAGCACACGCCCATGGGCATCAAGACGAGGCAGGTCTTCAACCAGATAACGGGTGGCTTGCGAGTTGGCCTCATACAGTGCCAGCTCGGCCGGGCCGCGCGTTGCGTCGAGCGCACCCAGCACGTCATCCATGGCTTGCGCATCGGCGATCAAGGCTGCCCTGGTATTATCGGGCAGGCCTTCGACTACCTGGCGGCATAGCAAGGAGGCGTCTTCGGCGGCGTCACAGGCTAACCAGTACAGTCCTTGTTGATGAAGCTGGCTGCTCTCGACGCTCAGGCCGGAAATCGCCAACAACTGCATTCCATTAGTCAAAACACTGGCTCTGCAAAAGGTAAATTGAAACGGTTTGAAGGCGGAATGTGTCACATCCTCTGCTGACGCCTTATGACCCATGTCAAAAAAACGACAAAAATGATGAGAAACACAAAGTTGCGTCAATTATACAGCATCAAGGCAGAATGAAATCAATCTGAAATGTAATGAGTTGCAAAGGTTTGTTAACAAACACCCCAAGGCCGACCTTTTCCGGGTTAAAAACAAAAGTCGCCAAAGGCAAGCCGGCAGGGCATTGGCCAATGCAAAAACCGTTTTCCGGAGACAAGCATGCTGCGTATCTTTGAACGTCGGCTCGACCCCTTCCCGCCCGACGAGGTACCACCGCCGCCGGTTGGCCTGTTGCGCTTCATGTGGGCTTGTACCCGCGGCGCTCGTGGCTACATCCTGGCGCTGGCACTGCTCAGTGCCGGGGTGTCGATATACGAAGCCTGGCTGTTCGCGTTCCTCGGTCAGGTGGTCGACCTGCTCGCGTCCTGGCAGGCCGGCGGTACTGTTGGCCCCGAGGAAAGCCGAGTGCTGTGGGGTATCGGCATCGTCCTGCTGGTCAGCATCGGGCTGGTGGCGCTGCGCACCATGGTTCAGCACCAAGTGCTGGCGATCAACCTGCCGCTGCGGCTGCGTTGGGATTTTCACCGCCTGATGTTGCGCCAGAGCTTGTCGTTCTTTTCTGACGAGTTTTCTGGCCGGGTCACTACCAAGGTGATGCAGACGGCGCTGGCAGTACGCGATGTGCTGTTTACCCTCATCGAAATCCTGCCCGGGATTGGCGTGTATTTCATCGCGATCATTGCCCTGGCCGGTGGCTTTGCCCTGAAACTGATGCTGCCCTTCATTGCCTGGGTCGTGCTGTTCGGTTTGGCCATGCTGTATTTCGTACCCCGGTTGGGCAAGGTCGGACAGGAGCAGGCCAATGCCCGATCGTCGATGACCGGGCGGGTTTCTGACGCTTACACCAACATCACCACGGTAAAACTGTTTTCGCACTCCAACCGCGAAGCGCACTTTGCGCGCGCAGCCATGGAAGACTTCAAGCAGACCGGTTTTCGCCAGATGCGCCTGGTGAGCCAGTTCGAAATCGTCAACCAGGCGCTGGTGGTGGGCTTGATCTTTGGTGCCGGTGGCTATGCACTGTGGCTATGGCACCAGGGACAGGTCGGCACCGGGGCCGTCGCGGCGATTACCGCCATGGCCTTGCGCGTCAACGGTATGTCGCACTGGATCATGTGGGAAATTACCTCGCTGTTCGAAAACATCGGCACCGTGCAGGACGGTATGGCCACCCTTACCCGCGGCCCCAAAGTGCAGGATGCGCCGGGTGCCGCAGAGCTGGTAACCACGGGTGGCGCGGTGAGTTTCGACAAGGTCAGCTTCAACTACAATGGCGAGCGCCAGGTACTCAATGAGCTGACGCTGCACATTCGGCCGGGCGAAAAAGTCGGCCTGGTCGGCCGCTCCGGCGCCGGCAAGTCCACCTTGATCAACCTGCTGCTGCGCTTCTACGACGTGGACAAAGGGGAAATACGCATCGACGGGCAGAACGTCGCCAAGGTCACGCAAGACAGCCTGCGCAGCGCCATCGGCATGGTCACTCAGGACACCTCGCTGTTGCACCGTTCGATTCGCGACAACATTGCCTATGGCCGCCCTGATGCTACCGAAGCACAGATCCGTGCCGCCGCGGCCAGTGCCCAGGCCGATGGTTTCATAAGCCAGCTCAGCGACCGCCAGGGCAACAGCGGTTACGACACCCTGGTGGGTGAACGCGGCATCAAGCTGTCTGGCGGCCAACGCCAGCGTATTGCAATTGCCCGGGTGATGCTGAAGAACGCACCGATCCTGCTGCTGGACGAAGCCACCAGCGCGCTGGACTCGGAGGTGGAAGTGGCCATTCAGGAGAGCCTGGATGAAATGATGCAAGGCAAGACCGTTATTGCCATCGCCCACCGGTTGTCGACGATCGCCGCCATGGACCGGCTGATCGTGATGGATGAAGGGCGCATCATCGAGCAAGGCACCCATGCCGAACTGTTGGCGAAAAAGGGTACCTATGCACGGTTGTGGCAGCATCAGAGTGGCGGGTTCCTGGGTGAGGATCAGGGCGTGGCGGAGGCTGTGGAGTAAGCAGAGGCTGGGGTCAGCCAGCGCATACCCAGCCTTAGAAAGCCTGCGCAGTCTATGAACTGCGCCCGTGACGATGTTCATGGTCGCTGCTCACCCGACAACATCGCCTGCCCCCCATTGGCTGGCTGTTGCAACAAGCCTCGGGGCAAGCGGAAGCCTTTGAACGGTTGCTGGGTAATGGGGTTGAAGGCTTTTTCAGCGTTAAGCCGATAGCGCATCACGCCATCTCCGGTCCTGAAGCTCAGGTCCACGCTGGTCGCCGTCCGGCCATTGAGCGCGCCGCGGCTGAACAAGCGGAACATCGACCACGGGCCACGGTACTCCAGGCTGCTGCTGTTGCCATTTTGCCTTAGCAAGGTGAGATTGCTACGGACCTGCTGCCCCAGAGTGTTGGGCCAGACAATGCCCGTGATATGGCTTGGGCCATGGGTGTAGGCAATCAACTGGCCATCCAGGTCCAGCAGGCTGGTACGCTGGTTCGCACTGAGCCCCAAGGGCTCGATGCTGAACTGCACACTTAGCTTGCCACGCTGATCGAAGAATGTTTCGCGGATGCGATCCGCCAGCTCGAGCTGCTCGATCACGTCGGCACGAATCAGGGATTGCCCGTGCTGAGCGGATTGCAAGGCCTCAAGGTTGTCCTTCAGGAAAACCTTGAGATACCGTTCATTGAACTGCTGCAGGCGCCCTTTCGGCCCGAAGAACGCCTCGAAGTCATCCAAAGAAGCATCGGGTGCCTTCACCACAAAGGGGTAGCGGCCTGCCAGGCGTTGCTGGAAAAAACTGTACACGTCAGCATCCCAGCGTCGCTCAAGTTCGCGCAGTGCTTCAACGTTCAGCACCTGGGCAGTCTGGTCGGCGAGCTTTCTGACCTGGTGGCTGATGGGCTCCGGTAAACCTGTGGCAACACGTTGCAGGGTGCCGATCGGGTCCTGCCCTGTCATCGCAAAGCGCTGATGCACGGCTTGCAACGCAGCCTTGCCGCGGTCCGGGCTGTCTTGTACGGCCTTGGCGTAGTCCAGCACGGCCGCAACAGCGCCAAGGGTTTCATCGTAGTAGCTCGGCTTTTCTCCTGTCGCCTGCAGCATGGCGCCCAAGCCTGCAAACGCCCGCTGGATGGCCAACGCTTGCTGTTGCTCGGGTTTTCCGGCTACTACCCGCAGCGTACTCAGCTCACCCAGTGATTCAACAACTGCTGGAGGCGCAAGCGAGGTGTTATCCCTGACCGTATCCAGCAGCCGCTGCAAAGGTGCTGCGGGGCCGGTCAACTGTTCCAGGATCGTGACACCATGGTCCAGATCACGGAAGTCAGCCACCGTAAAAGCGTTCAGGGCGCGCCGCCAGCTGTCAATGTAATCGGCGCTGTATAGGTTATACAGCCGCTCGGTCAGCGCATCGCGGTCAACGTCCGAATAGTCAAGTTGACTGCGCTCCCCCAATGCCCATTGATCAACCATCGCCATTTCAGCGAACCGCTGGCTGCGCGGCGCGAAGTATTCCCTGAAGCCTTTGGCGGTGAGCATGGCGGCCAGCCGTACATCCTCATTTCCTTGCCTGGCCCCGGAAGACGGCTGGTACACTACATCGAACGCAGGCCCTACCTGGTGGCGCAGGTCCAGCCCGGCGTGCAACTGCTGGTACGATTGTTGTTTGAGCCCAGCATAGACCCGCTGTGGCAACGGCAATTTGCGCAACGCCTGCTGCACTTCGCTGACCCGCTGGCGATACTGCGGCAAATCGGTATCGGCATAGGCCAAGGCGTATTTCAGGTGCTGCATGAGGTCACGCTGCAACTGCCCCTGGCCAGGAAAGGCGCGTTGCCACTGCCGGGCCATCCAGTCCTCGACCCATTCGGGGCGGCGGCTGTGGCGGTCCTCGATCATCCGGTAAACCCTGAGCGCGGCCATTTGTTGCTCGCTGCCAGGGGGTGCTGCGTTCATGGCATCGATCACACCACTGGCCAAGGCCGGCAAGAAACGTTTCGACAACAAGCTGAGGTACGCCTCATCAACCAAGGGACCAATGTTGCGCCCTTGATACAAGCCAAAATCGGCAACCACCGGCCAGGCCGCACGATAGTCGCCAAACACCGCCACCGCATCGCGAATCTGGTCCAGTGGCGCCAGCAGGTTGCGCCCGGTCGGATCAAGACGCATATCGACTTCGTGACCGCTGTACTCCTGGCTTTTGGCGAGCACACTGGCAGCCTTGGCGCCATTGATATCGGCGTAACGCTGCCAGCTGGCAATGGCGATACTGAACGCCAGGATGCCTACACCAGAGCCCACCCACAGCAAGTGGCGCTTGCTGCGCGCAACCCGAACATTGTCGCCCGCCAGCCCGGCTTCCTGATAAATAACCCGCCTGAATGCTTGCTGGATGAAATAGACCAACGCCTTCCCTTGTGCCTTACCTTCACGCAGGGGCAACTTCGTCGTGTAGGGCTGTGCCGCTTCACGGACAAAGGCATTGCGCATGTCGCCTTGCTGTACCACTGACGACCAGTACACACCACGTACCAAGGGTGGCGTGGTGAACCGGTCACTCGCCAAGGTTTCGCGCAAGAATGCTTGCAGTATGGGGCGCAACCCGATCAGTTGTGCATGCAGTGAGAACAGGCGCCCGCACGGTGTTGTCTTGCCCAGTACATCCAGCCGGTCGATAACCTGCTCATGCAATTGGGTGAGAAGCCGCCCGTAGTGCTCGTCATACTCATCCAGCCAGGCGTCGAACGCGTCTACCGCATCCAGCTTGAAGGTAAACCCCAACAGGCTTTCACGCTTGGCGGCCGGAAGCTGGCTGTAGAACTGGTCGAAGCCGTCCAGCAGATCGAATTTGGTCAGTACCACGTACAGCGGCAGGCGCGCCCCCAATTGACTGCTCACTTCGTACAGGCGTGTGCGCAACCCATGGGCCAGCGCGACGCGCTGCTCGGGCTTGCCATGCAGCAGCGCCGGCAAGTCGACCACCAGCAACACACCATTGAGTGCCCGCTGGCTTCGCTTACGCTGCAGCCAGCTCAACAGGTGCTCCCACAACCTGGCCTGGATGCCGGGCGGCGCGCAGGCTTCGGAGGGGGCGTTGGCCGCCGAGCCCGCCGGTGTTTCTTGACTGATGAAAACACCAGGCGGGTCGATGATCACGGCATCGTCGCTCACCCACCAGCCTACCGGGTAGGCCAGTGCTTCAGACTGTCGGCCCCGTGCCTGGGCCTGGTCGATACGCGTCAGGGTAAAGCGCTGATCGGTGCGGTCGATGAAGCTGCTTTTACCGGACTGTTCGACGCCCAACACCAGGTACCAGGGCAGCCGGTACAACGCACGTCGCCCACCGGCATTGTAGAGGTACCGCTCAAGCCCCTGGCTCAACGCCCGCTCTTGCGCCTGAACAAACGGTAGCGCGACATCCTGCTCGGCGGCCAATGCCTGCTGGCGCTCCGCTTGCAGGCGGCGAAAGCGCGTGCGCAGCACTCCAAGCCAGCACAGAAGCGGCACCAGCACGAGCACCAGGCTGGCCACGCTGCGATGAGCCACACTTGCCAGCGGCTGCTGCTCACGCCATGTCCATTGCGGGCCAAGCCACCAGATGGCGACCAGCATCAGCAAGGCGCCAAGCCCGAGCAGCAGCGGCAGCGCCAGGCCAATGCGCGTTACCCACGGCCAGCCCCAACGTTTGAGTTGCGTCCATATTTGATTCATCGAGGCTCCTGATCCTTGTCTTGAACTGCCAGTACTGGGGATGCCGCGTACTGCTGAAGCCGCTGAAATACCTCGGGCTCCCACGCACTGGCGGTGGTTTGCTGCATGGTTCGGGCAACGCTGGCGCACAGGTCCTGGGCCAACCAGGACACACCCCGGGCGGCCAGCAGATCGGCTGCGATCACCGTGGTGTGGCAGCGCTCACGGGGAGCACGAAAGCCGGCTTGCAGCCCTTGCAGCCGAAGGAGCAGCGGTTCTACGCCACCGGTTTCCAGCTGGCTGACCAACTCCTCACGCAGGCCGCTGAACTCCTGGGGGGTTGCACCTTGGCCAGACGGCCCTTGCGTGCCCTTGAGCCAGGCCAGGCACTGGTCGTCGACAAATACCAGCCCGTCGCTGAAGCACAACTGCTGCAGCGACGGCATACGCTGTACAAAACGGGCGGTGGCACAACGGATGGCTTCGGCCACCTCGCACATCGCCAGCTGCGTGGCGACGGTCGCAGCCAGAAAGCTGCCACGAATCCAGAAGGGGCAAGCCGTCAGGCTCTTTTCAATGCGCTGCAGCAAGGCAGGGTCAACCACCCTACTGGCTATGGCCTCTTCATAGACCCGCGTGATATCCAGCGGAACCGCCATCAATTCCGTAAGGTTGCCCTGCCTGACTTGCGGAGCAACCTGAATGTGCGCCCACAAACCGAAACGCCGTAACTGGTAGCCGGTAGTGTCGTAAGGGTCCTGCTGGTTGATGAGCTCGGCCATGGACAGGACGGCCCGGCGTGTCTCACGCTCATTGCCCATCGACATGCGTGACACGGGTGTGGCGATGACATCGGCCAACGGTGCAGGCTTCTCGGTTGCAGCCGTTGCTTTGGGCACAGCAGCCTCGCTGACGCCGTTGGCAAGTTCCGAGTATTTGCCTAGCAGGCGCTCAAGTTCGCCGAGTGCTGCCGTGTCCAGCTGCACCGTTTCCTGTTGTTGCAGGCGTTTCAAGGCAGCCTGCGCTGCCGCTGCGTGGGTCGGGGTGTAGGTAAAACGATCAAGACGAGGGAGCGCCTCGGCCAAGCGATCGATCACCAGGGCAACCAGCTTGCGCTTACCCAGGAAGCCTTTCGGTCCCGGCTTGGGATGAGCGGCCTCCCAATAGCACTCGAGCATGCCGGCCAGCAACGCCAAGGTGCATCCCCACTGCTCCCAGCAGCCGCTACGCAACCATGCGGCACTCAGGTGCGCAACGATTCGCAAGTGCTTGCATTGCCGGCTCAGGTACTGACGGGACGCGTCTTCGATGTAGACCCAGTCGATAGAGGCTTCCTGCAACCCACCCAGCTTGACCATCTCCTGATCAATGGCCTGGTAGGTTTCGTCCTCGACATCGAACAGGCCAGCCGGAACTGCCGGATCAATCGGCGTGAGCAACCGAGTGACCTCTTCCCCGGATACCTGCGCTACCACCGACATGTGCTTCTCGCCCGGCTGATCAAGGAGTCCAGGCCTAGCGCATCGAAAGTCAGCCCGTCGATCTCACGGTGATCACTTGAAACCTGGATACGCTGAGCACCGATGAGCTTCCTGATCTGCTCGATGGCGGGCAGACCCCGCCCGGCATCGAGCACTTGGCCGTTCTCCATCACCTGCCAAGGCGTCTCATGGGTAGACCAGCCCTCCCCGCTCATCCACTGCGAAATCCGCTGGATCGAAGGCAGCTTCTGTGTGATCGACCATTGCCACCGCACCTACGTCAGTGGCAGTGCCAACAGCCTGGGGCCGCTTCCACCCAGGCGCCTGGTTGAGGGTGACCAGCTTCTCATTGGTGCCTATCGCCTACAGGTTCAGTACTCCCAGGATCAGGCCTGCACACGCTCGCTGGAGGACCTGTTCAACTCTGACCCGAGGGTGCTCGACCGCCTGATAGCCGAAGCGCCTGCACCCGCTTGGCCGGCACAGCCTTCTGCCCCCCAACCAGCCGTCGAGATCTGCTCGGTCTTCAAAGCAGCCATGGGGAGCGACCCTCTGGCAGCGCTGGACGCAGCAGACGGTGAAGGGGCACTCCGAGAAAGCCCGCTGCAGCGCCTGATTGCCGGAGCATACCCATGAAGCCTCATCCACTTCTGCTCGCCCCCCTGCTGCTTGCGCTGGTCGGGCCCGCCGGCTGCACATCTTTGAGCAGAATGAGCCAGGTAGCCATGGACCACTCGTTGCCCATCGGGCCGCCCAAGGATCACCCGACCGAGGTCGCATTCAGCATCAATGCCAGCCCTACCCTCAACGGCAATCCGGACAGCCTTGACGTCGCAGCCGATCAGGATCGCGCCCTGGAGCCCAGTCCCTACGCTGTGACCCTGAGTGCTGGCGACCCCTATGCGTTGACCGAAAAAATCGGGGTTCTGTTCGAATACCTGCAAGCGCAATTCCCGGCCATGTCCCCCGTCGAGCTGGACGAAGGAGACGAAAGCGACCCGGCTCGCTCGCCCCTGGAAGAAAGCGGCCCAGGCAGCTACGACGACCCTCAGGTGGCGTTGACCTTGCCGCCCACCACAAGCGTTGCCTCAGCGCTGGTCGCCACGCCCATTGCCATCACGATCCTGCAATTGCGCGACGACTCACTGCTGCGCAACACCGTGTACCAGCTGCTGGAGCAGGACCCGGCCAAGGCGCTGCGCAGTACCTATATCCGTAGTGACGACTACCTGCTGCGCCCTGGCCAGTTCAAGTACATCCCGTTCGAACCCATCCACGCCGAAACCCGCTTCGTCGCGGTGATTGCCGACTACCGAGGCCATGAAAACGCCAGCTGGCGGCAAGTACTGCGCATTCCGCCGCGTGGCCGCCAGATCATGCTGTCGGTGTTGGTCAACGACACGCACATCGTGCTCAAGGAAGAAGACTGATGGCGCCTCAACACCCTTTGCCCTTCCTGCTTACTCACGCTGACACGGAGCGCCCATGAGTTCACGCAATCCCGTTCTCTGGCCTGAAGGCCTGTTCGTCAAACCACAGCATTTCCAACAGGCGACCAGAGCCAGCGAAGCAGCCCTGCACCAGCGCCTCGCCAGCCTCAATGCAGCCTTCTACGGCTTCAGCGAACTTCAGTTGAACGACGAATACCTGAGCCTGGGCAAAGTCGCCATCACCCGGGCGCGAGGTGTGATGCCGGACGGCACGGTGTTCGACATTCCCGCCGACCTGCCGCCACCGCCGCCACTGGAAATCGGCGACGACGCGTGCAAAGACAGTGAGGTGTATCTGTGCCTGCCGCTGCGCACCGATGGCGGCCGCGAAGTGAGCTGGCCCGACAATGCAGCCAATTTCCGCTATACCGCCCAGGCACAGGAAATCAAGGATACCCACACCGCTGATGGTGACCTGGTGCAGGTAGACCTCGCGGTGCCCAACCTGCAGCTCAAACGCAAGACCGAAGACAGCAGCGCCTACACCCGCCTGGCCCTGGCACGTATTCTGGAACGGCGCGCCGACGGCAGCCTGCAACTGGACGAAGCGTTCTACCCCACCAGCGTTTCGGTGCGGGCGGTGCCAGCGCTGCTGCGGTTTCTTGAAGAAATCACCCATACCTTGCGCGAGCGGGCGCGCGGCCTTGCCACGCGGATTGGTGCATCGGGCCAGTCCGGGATCGCCGACATTCGCGACTTCAACCTGCTGCAGGCCATGAACCGTTGGTGGCCATGCTTCCAGCATTTGGCCAGGCAAGCGCAAACGCACCCCGAGCAGCTGTACCTGTGCATGAGCCAGGCCTGTGGCGAATTCGTCACTTTCACCGACCAGAACAGGCTGCCGCAGGAGTACCCCGCCTATCACCACACCGCGCTGCGCACCTCTTTCAAACCACTGGAAGACACCTTGCGCCGATCTCTGAGCACCGTCTTGCGGCCGCGCGCTGTTTCACTGCGCTTGGAGAGCGAACAATTCGGCGTGATGACGACCACGCTGGAAGACCGCCGGCTGATCGACGAAGCCGACTTCATCCTCGCCGTGCGCGCCGACCTGCCACCACAGGCGTTGCGCCAGATGTTCATCCAGAAAGCCAAGATCACCTCACTTGAGTCACTGAATGACCTGGTGCCGCTGCAATTGCCAGGCATCCCTTTGTTGCCTTTACCGGTAGCGCCCCGCGACCTGCCCTTCCATGCGGGCTTCAGCTACTTCGAGCTGGACCGACGTGACCCGGCCTGGGCGTGCATGAGCAAGGCGAATGGCTTCGGCAACCGTGACACAGCACCACTGAGTTCAACGAATTAGCGAGGCTTTTGCCTCGCTGACAAGCCCATCGTTTCCGATGGCCACGCCACCTGGGGTGCGCGTGCTTTACCCACATGGACGCAGGAGTAACTGCCATGCCAACACCCGCTTACATCAAGATCGAAGGCCAGAAACAAGGCAACATCACCGCGGACGCCTTCACCTCCGACTCCGTCGGCAACATTTACCAGGAAGGCCATGAAGATGAAATTCTGGTGCAGGAAGTCAAGCACCAGGTCACCGTCCCCACCGACCCGCAAAGCGGTCAACCGGCCGGGCAACGGACCCACAAGCCCTTCATTTTCACCAGCTCGCTGAACAAGGCCACGCCACTGATGTACCAAGCGCTGGCCAGTGGCGAAAAGCTGCCAACGGTTGAAGTCAACTGGTACCGCACCTCGGCAGTGGGCGAGCAGGAGCACTTCTTCACCACCAAGCTGGAAGACGCCATCATCGTCGAGATCAACACCGTGCTACCCCACGCCCAGAATGCGAAGAACGCGAACTACACGCAGCTGGTGGAAGTGGCGATGATGTATCGCAAGATCACCTGGACCCACGTAACGGCGGGTACCGAAGGCTCTGACGACTGGCGCAAACCGATCGCCTGATCTCACTGAAATGCCCCAGGCAGGCGTGCTCTGCCTGGGCTTTTCGAATATTCAGACGGCGGACAAGGATCGTGTATGCCTAGCCAATCTGACGTGCGTTACAGCTTCCAGCCGCTGGTTGGCAAAGCTGAATTCGAAGTGGTGTCGTTCGAACTCCGAGAGGGCATCAGCGCCCCCTTTGAACTGGAGCTGAAACTGATCAGCTTCGAAAACGATATCGACTTCGGCCATTTGCTCGACAAACCCGTGCTCTTCACCATCTTGGACGGAGAACGCCCGGTACGGTACGTGCACGGCCTTGTCAGCAGCTTCAGCCAGGGCGAGAGTGGCTTCTACCGCACTTACTATCACGCCTTGGTCGAACCGCAACTGGCCCGCGCCAGGCTGCGCTCGAACTGGCGCATCTTCCAGCACAAGACCGTTCCGCAAATTCTCGAGCTGATGCTCAAGCGCCAGGGCATCGACCAGTACGAACTACGCGCCGGCCTGGACCATCAGGTGCGCGAATTCTGCGTACAAGCCGGCGAAACCGACCTCGACTTCATCGCCCGCCTGGCGGCCGAAGAAGGCCTGGTCTACCGCTTCGAGCACAACGAAAAGCGCCATAAGCTGATCATCACCGACAGACTGCAGTCACTCGGCCTGATAAGTCACGGTGTCATCAAACACGAGGACGACGCCGAACGCTTCTACCGTGAGCGTGAACCGTCAGCCCCGGACACCGTGCTGTACCATTCCAACCACGGCGGCGACCAGGCTCAACCTTGCCTACGGCGCTTGCGCTACAGCGAACAAGTGCGTACTGCACGGCAGGTTCAACGCGACTACACGTTCACCCACCCAGCCTATCGTCAGGAACACAGGGCCTCGGGCCCCTATCTTGAGCACCAGTCCACGGATTATGAGTGCTTCGACTACCCCGGCCGTTACAAACGCGATGCCGTTGGCAAGCCGTTCACCGAAAACCGCATCACTGGCCTGCGCCACGACGTGCGCATTGCCGAGGTGCAAGGCAACGATGTGCGCCTTCAACCGGGCCTTAGCTTCACCCTGACCGGCCACCCACGCGAAGACCTGAATGTGCATTGGCGGGTCAGCACGGTCCGCCACGAAGGCAGCCAGTTCACCAGCCTGCAGGAAGAAGCTGCCGGGGCCGACCAGGGCACACGTTACGAGCAAAAAGCGGTACTGGTGCCAGGCAGAACCGAGTGGCGCCCAGCTCCGTTGCCCAAACCACGCGTTGACGGCCCGCACATGGCCACTGTGGTCGGGCCGCCCGGTGAAGAGATCTACTGCGACGAATGGGGCCGGGTCAAGGTCAGCTTCCCCTGGGACAGAGAAAGCCAGGACAACGCGTTCAGCTCCTGCTGGGTACGCGTATCCCAAGGCTGGGCCGGTGGCAGCTGGGGCTCGATGGCCATCCCGCGCATCGGCCAGGACGTGATCATCCACTACGTCAACGGCGACCCTGATCAGCCGATGATCACCGGCCGTACTTACTGCGGTAACCAATTGCCACCCTACGACCTTCCCCGCCACAAGACCCGCATGACCATCAAAAGCCAGACCCACAAAGGCGATGGCTTCAACGAGCTGCGCTTCGAGGACGAACTGGGCCAGGAGGAAGTGTTCATTCATGCCCAGAGGGACCAGAACAATGTGGTCAAGCACGATGAGACTACGCAGGTCGGCAATGACCGCAAAGAGCAGGTCGATAACGACGAATCGATCCTGATCGGCCACGACCGTACGGAAACGGTTGGCAATGACGAGCGCATCACCATTGGGCAGGATGCCGCGCTCGACATCGGTAGAAACCACACGATCAGGATCGCCAAGGACCGTGTCGAAAACATCGGCAATCACCGTCACGATCAGATCGCCGCCAATCACCACACCCGTATCGGTGGCAACTTCGAACAACGGGTCGAAGGGCATGCCGAGCTGGAAGCTCGCGGGGATATCCGCAGACGTACCCGCCGTTATGAACTTCGAGCATCGGAAGCCGTGGTCATTCAAGGCCCTGGGGGCTCCATTCGAATCGACGAAACAGGCATCACCCTGGACAGCCCGACGATTCGCATCACCGGCCAGATGCTCAAGTCGGCAAATGGGACGGCAAGCCCCTTTTCCATCAGCAGTGCACCGAACACCGGCAAGCCTCTGGAGCGCTTGTGTGGGCGTCGCCCTGATGGTTCCTGCCCCCTGCCCGATTGCCGCTGTATCCGAGGGCAAGTCCAATGACCACCTTGTCATCACCTCCTCCGCGTAGCGAAGACTTCGCTCACAACTGCCGCTTTCTGCTGCTCATGACCAGTGCAATCGAGAACTGGGCCTATCGGCCCATCCCGCAGGAAGGTGAACTGGTTCCTGCTTATGCCCCATCGGTACTCGACCTTATAAACGCTGTCAGCCGGAATACTCAAAAGGCATGGTTATGGAAGAGCAGCGCCCTGGATGACCGTCATGAGTTTGGGCCTTTGCTGGTGGACGTTGCAGACGCTCACGAGCTGCTTGCCCATGCAATCACGACCTGGATGCCTATCGGTGGCGCCATCGCGCTGGATGCCGAGGTTGGCCTGGCAGCGCTGGCAGACCACTTCACCAGCCTGGTGCAGGTCGTGCTCCCTGACCAGAGCGTTGCCACTCACCATGTCACACCGGACCATCTTGCGGCCTGGCTGAATGCGCTGGACGA
Source organism: Pseudomonas sp. zjy_15 (assembly GCF_043101865.1). Lineage (NCBI taxonomy): Bacteria > Pseudomonadati > Pseudomonadota > Gammaproteobacteria > Pseudomonadales > Pseudomonadaceae > Pseudomonas > Pseudomonas sp. zjy_15. The sequence goes on along the minus strand of NZ_JBICII010000064.1, from coordinate 143,593 downwards.
CGACCATCGCAAGGCCTGGCTTGGCCCGGTGTCTCGGTTGGCATGGCGAGTCAACTGGGGGCCGGCTCATGAGTGGAAAACACACGAAAACAAGCCGATTGCTGCCCGCTCAAAATCAGAACTGCCTTTGACCCTCCAGCAGCTTGAACTTGATCGGCTGCAAGCAGGCATGCACGAGCACTTTGTCCTCTCATTGGCACATGAGGTCTTGGCCATGCCGCCCCATGCCCACCATACCTTGGCGGACATACGCCTCTGGATAGAAACACTCCTGCCGCAACTGACAGCCCTCAATTTCCGGAGCGAGGAAGTTGCGGGCCAATTCATTCGGCTGATAGCCGGGCACATGTGGCTGATGAGCAATGACAAGGCGGGAAAAATCTACACCAACCTCGAAGAGTCGCCCCAGGCCCGCCTTCGCGAGCTCCAGGCTCTGGTCGAAAGCAAGGAGTCTGCCCATGACTAACGCCTCCGTCAGTAGCGCCACCTCCGGCCCTGCCTGCAGCGCACGCGTGCCCATCCTGCCAGTGCGCTACGCCATCGTGCCACGCACCGCCGACGCCCCCGCCTGCCGCTATGCCGATGCAGGCTTCAACCTGGAACAAGGCTTCCCCACGCTGCAGCACTCGGCCTACACCCTCCGCGCCTTGCGTCCAGGTTATGTCTACGTGTTCATGAAAGGCCCTCAGGGCGAAAAGCTGGTCATTCATGAGCACGTCGGCGCGGGCCTCTACAAGGAGCTGCGCTACCAAGGGCTGGAGGACTATCACCAGCGTGGCCGCTACCTCTCCGGCCAGAGCACCGGCTGGGTGTGGGCCGACACCTGTCAGCACACCGCCAAGGAAGTGTGGATCGGTTACAGCCCGCACCTGTGGACCAACGCCATCACCGCCCGTATCACCGGTTCGCCAGCCCTGCGCAAACGGCACATGCGCCAGCTGGACATGGCCGAGCTGGTGAGCGGCAGCCAGACCCCGTCCACCCAGCCCCATGTGTTGCCAGTGAGTGCCCTGCAAACCTGGGTCGAAGACTTCAAGCCAACCGAGCGGCGCATGCCGCTGACCTGGAGCAGCGACCCGGTCACCGAAACCTTGCCCATCGGCAACCTCAATGCCATCGCCCGCCACTACCCCTGGACCCAGCCGAAAGTGCCAGTGGTGGTGGCGCTCGCCGACGCCGAAGGCATGGCCCTGGACCTGAGCCTGTCGGTCTCGGCCTACCAGCATCAACTGCGTGACCTGATGCCGGCCGAGCAACTGGAACACACAAGACCCGCTCAGCCTCCCGAGCAGGAGCGCGTGCCGGCATGCTACCGGCTGGATGCCGAGCAGCTCAGCCCGCAGAGCCGCGACTTTCACCATCGCAACCTGGTCGCCATGCTGCTGAACAAGACGCTGGAAAGCCTGTACCCGGCAGATGCTCCCTCACCAGAACTGGCCGCGTTCAGGCTTGGCACGTCACGCCGGGGCCCCGCCCTGTCGCCGGCCGAGGCACACTTCCAGGCCCTCACCCATGAAGATTACTCCCCCAATGGCGCGCGCCTGGCACAGCGTCTCGATGTCGACAAATACCGGCGTTTCCTCGCCGAACGCGACGCGCTGGAACGGCGCATTGCCGCCCTGCGCAACCTGGCCTTGCAAGCCAGCAACGATCATGACGCCTGGCTGGCGACGGCCGAATCCCAACACATCGATAACCCCTACAGCCTCGCTGCGGCACTGGCCTGTTACGACCGCGACGAACGCACCTCCGCCCGCGGTCTGGAAATCTCACTGGCATTGCTGATTCACCCAATGGGCCAGCCGACACCCGGCACCGAAGAGCATGACCGGCGCTTCAAACGCCTGGAGCAATGGCTGGACCAGCACGACAGCCCGCTTTACACCGCCTTGGCGCCGTTCAACCCGTTCAAGGACAAAGCCGACGCCATCGGCGCCTTGTTCGACGCCAGCGACAACGTGATCGAAGGGCTGGCCGGTCGCTTCCCGGCCATGGCCGACATCACCGACCTCACCGCCCAGTCGGTCAATACCGTGGTGCTCAAGCGCCTGCGCGGGCAGACCCGCTGGGATGCCAGCCATGGCCTGCGGCGGCAGGTGCAGTTGGCAGCGCGTGAGGCCAATGCCGAGAAAGCGCTGGGGTTGTTGGCGGCACGCTATCGAATCACCGAGCAGGCCATTACGGAGAATCCCTTTAGCCAGGAGGTGCAGCGGTATTTGAAGAGCGGCATGGCGCAGGTTGAAGAGATGAAAGCGTTGCGCATATCAGGAAGCCGCACGGTGTCCATCGAGCTGACCACCACTGCGCGTGCGAAACCCAACTTCCTTGGGTTACTCACCTCGGGCGGTGGTGGTGGTTTAAACGCGGGGATGCTGTGGTTCAACGTGATCTCGCTGAAGACGGCGTACAGCAACCTGCAGCAGAGTGATGCACCGGAATACACGATGGGGTTTGCTTCATCAGTCTTCGGGGTGATCGGCGCGGCGGTAGTGACGCTGGTTAGCGTGCGGGCCACGCATAAAGCCGTAGTCATCAAATTCAGTTCTACGGCGCCAGGAATGGCGTTTGGAAATGGCATAGTAAAGCACTTAAGTAGCAATTTATTCGCCCGCGCCTCTGGCTACCCGGCGATTATCCTTGGACTAACCTCAGACATATTAAAAGGGTATCGACAGTCCCGAAATGGGGGGGCTCTATCAGGTGCGTATACTGCTGCTGGTGGATTCACATCTGCCGCTGGATCCGCTCTTATACTGGAAGCTAGCCTCGCGATTTCTGGCCCAACATCTTTAATCCCCTTCGCAGGCTGGGCTGCTGCGGGTCTCGTGCTTGTCGGTGCTATCGTGCTTGTCGGTGGGCTTTACCTACACGCTAAAGCACATGAGCGCCTCCATACTCCGATAGAGCTTTGGGCAAGCAGAAGTATTTTTGGCACAAGAGAGAACGATGGCGAAATCCGTTCTGGGATTAAGTTAGACCACCAGAAACTTCTCCCAAGCTTCACCAATATCAACGAAGAACTTGAAGCCTGGCATACTCAGATCTACGCTCCCATTGCTCTGACTGCTGAACAAACAGCACGCCTAAATCTTGAAGGGCTTACTACACGATTGAGTATCAACAATCAGTGGCCAACACCAGATTGGGCAACAATCATCCATAGCCATGTAGACGAGGGCATGGCCACCATTGAACTAACCGTACTCCTAAAAGACTTCATTATAGGGCAGAGCTTATGGCATGGCACCTTAAGCACCTTGGACTTCGACAGCAAGGCAACCCCCTCAAAGACTGAGCCGACCTGCCACTTAACTTGCGCAGGCCTTGTTCTACATTACAAAATCGATAGAGCCAGAGCAAAAAGTGGCACTCTATTAATAAGTTTCCTATCAAACCAAGGCTTATCCGCCAACACTCATTCAACCTCAACCCTTCATGTCGAGAGGTAGCACTGTGGCCACAACATGGTTATTTAGCCCACACGAAAACACTTATATCAAACCAAAGATCCACGGACAGATCAGCAAAATAACCACTACATTAGCGCAGCTCAGAAATCCATGGGTTTCCGACTCAGTCTTCATGGCCAAGATGTATACCGCCACGATTTTAGCCATCGCGATTGTATCCTACACAGGCTTTTTCACCCACTCAGTCAATTACCAACAGGAAGGGGCATATGTATTTATTGCAATACAGCTCCTCGGACCATTTATTTTTACTCCATTCTTAGCCTACCGTGTTTTCTTAATAAAAAAACTCTCTGACATATACCTCAATAGAGCCACCAAAAAAATATATTACAAACGCATAAATACACTCATAGTTTTTGATTGGAATAACACTGGAGGCGGTATTTTCAAACGCACAGAATTCGGCGGTTCATCATTCACCACCAGCTATGCCCTCGCCTTCGCCCCCCGCCGGGAAGACGGCAGCCTGCACCAAAAAGACTGCCTCTGGGTCGACAGCAACGAACCCACCGAACCCGGCGTCAAGCATGTAGCCGAGGTATGGGAATACCTCCGCCACTTCATGGACCACGGCCCGGACAAACTCCCCCCGCCCGGTGAACCCAACTGGTGGCACAAGCCACTGCACGCCATCTGCCTGACCCCGGCAGAAGCCTGGCGCCACTACGCCCCTTGGCGAACCGGTGAGCCCGGTGAAATGCAGGGCAAAAAGAACTGGCAATTGCCGTTCTGGGCGGTGCTGTTCCCCTACAACCTGACCGTCGCTCTCTGTTGGTACTGTGTCTGCAAGCTTTTCAATGTCCGTGCAGCGCCACCACCGGCGGAGGCTTTCGAAGGTGGGCCTGCTAAGCCCGAATAGTCACCACCTGAAGTGGATAGGAAGAGAACGCTATGCGCCTGGATGGCAACGCGGCAAGACAGAATGGGGATGGCGCCCAGATCAAAGGGCTGTAGGACGGCTCCTGACTTATCGCAGGCAAGCCAGCGTCCACAGGTTCGGCACAAATCTCAAGAGCGGTGCAATACCTGTGGCGCTGGCTTGCCGGCGATGATTGGGCGCAGCGCCTGTCAGGCGAACTTGGCCCGGGCCGCGTGCAGCTTCTTGTAGCTGTCGATCAGGCGCAGGTGGCGATCAAGGCCTTCGAGCTTCATGCTGGTCGGGGTCAGACCATGGAAGCGCACACTGCCGTCCACCGAACCCAATACCGCGTCCATGCGCGCATTGCCGAACATACGGCGGAAGTTGGCTTCGTAGTCATCCATCTCCAGTTCGTCATCCAGTTGCACCTCCAGCACCACGTTCAGCGCCTGGTAGAACAGGCCGCGGTCTACGGTGTTGTCGTTGAACTGCAAGAATGCCTCGACCAGTTCCTTGGCGTCCTCGAAACGCTGTACCGCGAGGCAGATCAGCAACTTCAGTTCGAGAATGGTCAGTTGGCCCCACACTGTGTTTTCGTCGAACTCCACACCGATCAACGTGGTGATGGTGGTGTAGTCATCCACATCGCAGTTGTCCAGGCGCTTGAGCAGCAGCTTCAACGAGCGGCTGTCGAGGCTGTGCAGGTTGAGGATGTCGGCACGGAATGACAAGGCGCGGTTGGTGTTGTCCCAGATCAGATCCTCGACCGGGTAGATTTCCGAATAGCCCGGTACCAGGATGCGGCACGCGGTGGCGCCAAGGTTGTCGTACACCGCCATGTACACTTCCTTGCCCAGGTCTTCGAGGATGCCGAACAGGGTCGCGGCCTCCTGCTGGTTGGAGTCCTCGCCGTGCCCGGAGAAGTCCCACTCGACGAATTCGAAGTCGGCCTTGGCGCTGAAGAAACGCCATGACACCACGCCGCTAGAGTCGATGAAGTGCTCGACGAAGTTGTTCGGCTCGGTCAGCGCGTGGCTTTCGAAGGTGGGTTGCGGCAGGTCGTTCAGGCCTTCGAAGCTACGGCCCTGCAGCAGTTCGGTGAGGCTGCGCTCCAGCGCCACTTCCAGGCTCGGGTGGGCACCGAACGAGGCAAACACGCCACCCGTGCGCGGGTTCATCAAGGTCACGCACATGACCGGGAACTCGCCCCCCAGCGACGCATCCTTGACCAGCACCGGGAAGCCTTGCTCTTCCAGGCCCTGGATGCCAGCGAGGATCGCCGGGTATTTGGCCAGCACCTCTTGCGGCACGTCCGGCAGGCACAACTCGCCTTCGAGGATTTCGCGCTTCACCGCGCGCTCGAAGATTTCCGACAGGCACTGCACCTGCGCCTCAGCCAAGGTGTTGCCCGCGCTCATGCCGTTGCTGAGAAACAGGTTTTCGATCAGGTTGGACGGGAAGTACACCACCTGCTGGTCGGACTGGCGCACGAACGGCAGCGAACAGATGCCCCGCGCCGTGTTACCCGAGTTGGTGTCGTACAGGTGCGAACCACGCAGCTCCCCGTCAGGGTTGTAGATCGCCAGGCAGTGCTCATCGAGGATCTCGGCCGGCAACGCGTCGCGCGGGCCCGGCTTGAACCACTGCTCGTTCGGGTAGTGCACGAACGGCGCGTTGGCCAGGTCTTCGCCCCAGAACTGGTCATTGTAAAAGAAGTTGCAGTTGAGGCGCTCGATGAACTCGCCCAGCGCCGAGGCCAGCGCAGCCTCCTTGGTGGCCCCTTTACCGTTGGTAAAGCACATCGGCGACTGCGCATCGCGTACGTGCAGCGACCAGACGTTGGGGACAATGTTGCGCCAAGAGGCGATCTCGATCTTCATCCCCAGCCCGGCAAGAATGCCCGACATGTTGGCAATGGTCTGCTCCAGCGGCAGGTCCTTGCCAGGGATATAGGTGCTGGTGTCCGACACCGGCATCAGCAGCCCCTGGGCATCGGCATCGAGGTTGTCGACCACTTCGATCACGAACTCAGGGCCGGTCTGCACCACCTTTTTCACCGTGCAGCGGTCGATGGAACGCAGGATGCCCTGGCGGTCCTTGTCGGAAATGTCCTCGGGGAGTTCGACCTGGATCTTGAAGATCTGGTTGTAGCGGTTTTCCGGATCGACGATGTTGTTCTGCGACAGGCGGATGTTTTCGGTGGGAATATCGCGGGTCTGGCAGTACAGCTTGACGAAGTAAGCCGCGCACAAGGCCGAAGACGCCAGGAAATAGTCGAACGGGCCGGGGGCCGAACCATCGCCTTTGTAGCGGATAGGTTGGTCGGCGATCACCGTGAAGTCATCGAATTTGGCTTCGAGACGGAGATTGTCGAGAAAATTGACCTTGATTTCCATGCGGGATTACCGTGATTTAAGCGTGCAAAACGAAATTGGCCGGCATTATCCGGGTTTTCGTTACGCAAGTCCTGTTCAACGCCGACCGCAGGCTTGATTTTTCGAAGCTGGCTTGCGTATTCCGCCGGATTACTTGCCTGATCCTCTGAAGCCACCCCCGCCACCAGACCAGCGGTCATCCTCCTGTGCTAGCGTTTCTGCACCGGGGGGACAACGTATTCCCCATGCAGAAACACAGCGACAACAACCGTGACGGGCAGGTGAAACCATGGAACTACGCATCAACCAGAAGACCTATCAGGTCGAGGCGGACGCCGACACGCCCCTGCTGTGGGTAATCCGCGATGACTTGGGGCTGACCGGTACCAAGTATGGCTGCGGCTTGGCCCAGTGCGGCGCCTGTTCGGTGCTGGTGGACGGCAATGTGGTGCGCGCCTGCGTTACCCCCGTGGCCGGTGTGGTGGGGCGTGAGGTCACCACCATCGAGGCGATCGAGGCCGACCCCGTCGGTAAACGGGTAGTCACCGCCTGGGTCGAGCACCAGGTGGCTCAATGCGGCTATTGCCAGTCCGGCCAGGTAATGGCGGCCACGGCGCTGCTCAAGCACACGCCAAAACCCAGCGATGCGCAGATCGATGCAGCCATGGTCAACCTGTGCCGCTGCGGCACCTACAACGCCATCCATGCCGCCGTGCATGAGCTGGCCCAGGGGGAACAGGCCTGATGAACACGCCAGTCGATACGCCTGCCGAACTGCTCAGGTTGCAGCGGGGCGAAACGGTCAACCTGTCACGTCGGCGCTTTCTTGCCGGCACCGCAGTCGGTGCCCTGGTGCTAGGTTTCGGCCTGCCCATGGGCTCGGCCCGCGTGCAGGCAGCCGCCGCCGCTGCGGCAACTACGGAACGCGGCACCCAGGTGCCTGCATTTCTGGAGATTCGCCCGGATGGCACGGTGCGCCTGTTGAGCCCCTTCATGGAAGGCGGGCAAGGCCCTTTCACCGCCATGGCGCAGATTGTGGGTGAAGAGCTGGATGTCGACCCGGCCCATTTCGTGGTCGATAGCGCGCCACCGGGCGAAGCCTACGTGGTGATGGAGAACGGCATGCGTATCACCGGTGGCAGCATGTCGGTGCGCATGAGCTACCCGACCATGCGCCGTCTGGGCGCGCTCGCCCGGGGCATGCTGCTGCAGGCGGGCGCCGAACACCTGGGTGTACCGGTCGATGAGCTTTCTACCACGCCGGGTAACGTGGTACATACCACGACCGGACGTTCCGTACCCTACGGTGAGCTGGCCGGTCGCGCCATGGACCTGCCGGTGCCCGACCCGGCCAGCGTCAAGCTGCGCGACCCCAGCCAGTTTCGCTGGATTGGAAAGCCCATACGCCGCCTGGATGCCTACGACAAGTCCACCGGCAAGGCCCAGTACTGCATCGACATCAAAGTCGACGGCATGCTCCACGCTGCCGTGCAGCATGCACCGCGCCTGGGCATGACGGTCGGCAGCCTGCGCAACGAAGACCAGGTCAAGGCCATGAAAGGGGTACATTCAGTGCATCAGCTGCCGGGTGCCGTGGCCGTGGTCGCCGAGCGCTGGTGGCACGCCAAGCGTGCAGTGGAGGCGATTCAGGTGGACTGGAAAGAGCCGGCCGCCGACAGCAAAGTGCGACCGATGCCGGCCGATTTTTCCAGCGACGCCTGGCGCGAACACCTCGCGACGGTGCAAGGGCCGTCCCGTGATGAAGAGAACGAAGGCGACATTGCCGGCGCCTTGGCCAACGCCAAGACCAAGGTCGAGGCCAGCTACCACAACCAGTACCTGAACCACGCCCAGCTGGAGCCACCGTCCGCCCTCGCCCGCTTCAACCCGGACGGCAGCCTCGACGTCTGGCTACCCAACCAGGCCCCGGACATGTTCCGTGACGACATTGCCAGACGCACCGGCCTGGAGCCTGCACAAATCAACCTGCACTCGCCGCTGCTGGGCGGCTTCTTTGGCCGCCACTTCCTGTACGACTCTGCCAACCCCTACCCGCAGGCCATTGCCCTGGCAAAGGCGGTTGGCCGGCCGGTGAAGCTCATCTGGAGCCGCGAGGAGGAATTTCTGCGCGATGTGCTGCGCCCCGTCGCAGTGGTGAAGTTCCGCGCCGGGCTGGATGCCGACGGCATGCCGGTGGCGCTCGAAGCGGTAAGCGCCACCGAAGGCCCAACCGAGGCTCTTGCTGGTAAACAAGGGGAGAAGATCGACCCGACCGCGCTTGAGGGACTGTCAGGCAAGTCCTACGCCATCGCCAACAAGCGCATTGCCCAGATCTATGTCAAAGGTCCGGCCATGCTCGGTTACTGGCGCTCGGTGGGTAACTCGCTGAACGACTTCTTCTACGAATCATTCCTCGACGAACTGGCTGATAAAGGTGGCAAGGACCCGTTTGAACTGCGCCTGCACCTGCTGCGCGACAACCCGCGCCTGACCAACCTGCTGAACGCTGTGGCCGACTTGTCCGGCGGCTGGAAGCGCGGGCCGTTCACCGCCGAGGACGGCAGCAAGCGTGCACGCGGCGTGGCCATGGCCTCACCGTTCGGCTCGGAGGCTGCGGTCATTGCCGAGGTTTCGATCGACAACGGCCAGGTCAAGGTGCACGACATCTGGCAAGCCATCGACCCTGGCAGCATCGTCAACCCGGCGATCATCGAGCATCAGGTCAATGGCGCCGTCGCCCTCGGCCTTTCGCAGACGCTGGTGGAAGAAGCGGTGTACGTGGATGGCAAGCCGCGCGCGCGCAACTACGACCTGTACCCGATCCTGCCGCCTTCGCGCATGGCCCGGGTGCATGTGCGCATCATCGAAAGCGGGGCGAAGATGGGCGGCATCGGCGAACCACCGTTACCCGCCGTGGCCCCGGCGGTGGCCAACGCGGTTGCGCAGCTCACCGGCCAGCGCGTGCGCAGTTTGCCATTGAGCCGCCACACCTTCAGCTGATCGCACAAGGGACGCCTCATGACCCATCGTTTCGCAAGAACCGCTGGCTGGCTGGCGATGCCGTGCCTGGTCGCGGCGGGCCTGCTGGCCTGGTATGTCACCCGTGAACCCGCATCGCCGTTTGCCGACGCGCAGGCCACTGCTGCAGACCCGGCGCTGGTCAGCCGCGGAGAATATGTGGCCCGGCTCAGTGACTGCGTGGCCTGCCATAGCCTGCCGGATGGCAAGCCGTTCGCCGGCGGACTTGAAATGGCCACCCCGCTGGGGACGATCCACGCCACCAACATCACCCCTGACCGCGACAGCGGTATCGGTAGCTACACCTTGGCCGACTTCGACCGCGCCGTGCGCCAGGGTGTCGCGCCCGGTGGCCGGCGGTTGTACCCGGCTATGCCTTACCCGTCCTACGCCAAGCTCAGCGATGATGACGTCAAGGCGCTGTATGCGTTCTTCATGCACGGCGTGCAACCGGCGCGGCAGGCCAACCTGGCCAGCGACATCCCCTGGCCGCTGAACCTGCGCTGGCCCATCGCCTTGTGGAACGGCCTGTTTGCCGCCACCACACCTTACACCGACAAGACCGGGCAGGATGCACAGTGGAACCGTGGCGCCTATATCGTCCAGGGCCCCGGACACTGCGGCAGTTGCCACACGCCACGCGGCCTGGCGTTCAATGAAAAAGCGCTGGATGAGAGCGGCAAGCCGTTCCTGTCCGGTGCACTGCTCGATGGCTGGTATGCACCCAGCCTGCGCGCCGACCACAACACCGGGCTGGGGCGCTGGAGCGAGACGGAGATCGCGCAGTTCCTGAAGACCGGGCGCAACCGGCATGCAGTGGTATTCGGTTCGATGACCGAGGCGTTCAACAACTCCACGCAGTTCATGCATGACGACGACCTGGCAGCCATCGCCCACTACCTGAAGTCGCTGCCCGGCGACCCTCAACGTGACGGCGCGCCGTGGCAATACCAAGCCGAATCGGTAGCTCTACGGTTGGACAGCCCAGGAGCGCGCACCTACGTGACACGCTGTGCGTCTTGCCACGGCCTGGACGGCAAGGGCCAGGCCGAGTGGATGCCGCCCTTGGCTGGAGCGACCTCGGCACTGGCCAAGGAGGACGCCTCGGCAATCAATATCACGCTCAATGGTTCGCAGCGGGTGGTGGCTGCAGGGGTGCCGGACGCCTATCGCATGCCGGCTTTCCGCGAACAGTTGGGAGATCAGGAGATTGCCGACGTGCTCAGCTTTGTGCGTACGGCCTGGGGCAACCAGGGTGGTGCGGTGGATGCGCAGGCGGTAGGCAAGCTGCGTGGCCATACCGATCCGGCCAGCAGCAGCCCCATCATCTTGCATATGCGTTGAACTGGAGTAGTACATGTACCGACGCAAGGCTGCTCCCACAAAGACCGCGAAGCACCTTAGCCACGCTGTCACTGCCACCGTTCCAGATTCTGTTTCAACCACTGCTCGGGCATGGCCTCATCAACGATCTTCGCCATTTCCCGCGCCAGCGCCTCACGTAGCGATGGCCGGTTGCAGGGCGACTCTCGTGAGATTGCCAGGTACAACCCTTCGCTGGACACGGGTGGCTGCAACACCTGCACAGTGGCTGCGATGCCCAACGTGCGCGCCAGCGCCATGCCAGGATACTGCTCGTACACCACGTAATCGCTGCGTTTGTGCATCAGCTTCTCGAACGCCTGCCTGGCACTGGGCACTGCCTCGAGGGTGAGATTGGCCTGGGCGTATTCATCGAACTGTTGGCCGTGGCTGTTGTTGACCAGAGTGCCACCCTTGCGGCCTTTGAGGTCGGCCCATTGCTGGTAGGCAAAGGCATTGTCCTGGTGCACCCAGATGACGCTGGGTGTGCGCAAGAACGGCGGGTTAATGTAGTCCACATGCTGCCGGCGCGCTTCGGTCAGGAAATACCCGGCCATCAAGTCGATCCGCCCGGTGCGCACTTCTTCCTGGGCTCGCGACCACGGCCCGGCGTAAACCACCTCTATTTCCAGGCCCAACTGCTTGCCCAGGTACCTGAGCAAGTCGGCATTGGCACCGATCAACTGTTGAGGGTTTAGCGGATCGCGCCACAGGTAGGGGGGGTATTCCGGGTTGCCTGTGGCGGTCAACCGTAGGCATGCATCATCCGCTACCGCAGCCAGAGGCAGCAGCGACAGGTACACCATGAGCAAGGCGTGGCGAAAGCAACGCTCGATCATCCAAGACCCTCGGCACATGAAACACCCGGCGACCCGGCGTGGTAGCCCAAGGCTGCCACCTACTGTGGTCGCCTGCAGCTATCATCCGCGCACTGTAGATAGTCTGGACCATCAACAACCCGCAGACGAGCCTTTCATCGTCCAGTAGAAAAATCTGCCGAAGGACAGACAGTGAGGAGCTGCACGGCCGGCGACACTTGGGCTTTTCAGCCTCCCTGCCGCCGCATCGCCAGGATCGCCGCGCCAAAACCGATAAAGGTGGTGCCCACCACCCGGCTCACCCAGCGCGACATCGACGGCCGGGTCAGCACACCCTTGGCCCGCGCAGCCAAAGCGGCATACACGCTCAGCGAAGTCAGCGACAAGGCCACGAAGATCCCGGTCAAGGTCAGAAACTGTGGCAACAATGCAGCCCCTTGGTCGATGAACTGCGGGAACAGTGCAGTAAAGAACAGGGTTGCCTTGGGGTTGGTTACTGCAGTGAGGAAGGCCGATTTGAACAGCTTCAGCGGCGAGGGGCGCACCTTGGCCGTACGCTCTGCGGCACCCTGCCCCAGCATCGGGCTCTTCTTCAGCAGTTGTCGCGCCCCCAGGTAGAACAGGTAGCCCGCCCCCAGAACCTTCACGGCATTGAACAGTACTTCAGAACTGGCCAGCAGTGCGCCTAGCCCCAGCATGGCTGCAGCCGACAAACAGAACAGGCCCGTGCCATTGCCCAGCGACGACCAGATCGCGCTGCGCTGACCATGGGCAAGGCTGTTGTTGATAGCCATCAAGGTGGCAGGGCCGGGGCTGGCGATCGCGATGGCGGCGACCAGGGTGAATGCGAACAGCGAGTGAGAATCCATTTCAGGCTCGTCAGACAATCAGGAAAGGCTGCGTCAATTCTGGGCAGGTTCAGTCGGCATTCTGCCGCTTTGCCGCCTTCTTGGCGATAGCCTTCATTCGCGTCGCCGCCCGCTGCACAGTGGCCATTTTCTCGGGCCTCTTCATGCCCCGCCACTTGCGGATTTCGTCACGGGTGCGGCCGCAGCTCACGCACAGTTCGCTGTTGAGCTGGCATAACGAGACGCAGGGGTTGTCGATGTCTTTGGCCATGCCACTACTCAGCCAGGCAGTTCTGCCCGCGCACGTTCACCCGCGCTGTGGAACACCTGACGCACTTCTTCGGCCTTGACCTTGGTTACCGACCTGGCTGCCAGCAACTCTTCGACCACGCGCAAGCCCTGCTCCAGGGCTGTGGCCAGTTGCTCGGCGTCGGAGGCGTCAGCGATATCACCCAGATAGGGAGCGATGAGATACACGTAACGGTCCTGCAGCTTGAGCGCTTCCAGCGCGTCGAGGGCTTTCTGGAACCGATCGGCAGCGGCTGGGCTCATGCTCAATTTATCGAAATGAATCAGGCTCACACGGTCAGTGGCCATTATGACGAATCTCCGTTTCCTGGTGCGGCCAGGCCCGCAAGCAGCAGCGCTTCTACGATGCTCGTATGTGCGGGCCCGGGTTATGCCCATCAGGGTACCAGAAGCCGAGGCAGAAAGGGCCACTGCCCCCAGAACTAAAAGTATTTGCCAAGTCGCGTAATGGACGCCCCAGGACGTTATGGGGACATGAGCCGCTATCTGCTGCACAGGATAATCCCGCCAGCAATCCACCCCGCCGAGGCCGTCATCGCGCTCGGCAGCCCACACAACAAGCCTGCGCGTTCAGGCAATACACAAATGGGGCCTCATCATACATGGCAAAGGAACACATCCCCGAAACACTCGATCTTGGCGTCACAGACCCCTCGAAAACCGCAGAAGCCCGCCAGGATCGGCATTTCGAGGGCAAGCTTGACTGGATCGTCTTTGGTTTCACCAGCCTCCTGGCCATCGCTTTCGTGCTCTGGGGCTTCCTCAACCAGGCCAGCCTGGCCAGCAGCGCCTCCAGCGCGCAATCCTGGGTCATTCTCAATTTCGGCTGGTTCTTCGTGCTCACCTCCTCCCTCTTCGTGGTGTTCGTGCTGTGGCTGGCCGCCAGCCGTTACGGGCGGGTGCCGCTGGGCCGCGATGGCGAACAGCCAGAATTTCGCACGGTGTCCTGGGTAGCGATGATGTTCAGCGCCGGTATGGGCATCGGCCTGATGTTCTTCGGCGTGGCCGAGCCGCTGTCGCACTACATATCGCCGCCGCCAGGCTCAGCCAGCGGGCAGACCAGCGAAGCGATGCAGGTGGCAATGGCCACCACCCTGTTCCACTGGACCCTGCACCCTTGGGCCATGTACGCCATCGTTGGCCTGGTAATCGCCTACGGCACCTTCCGCCGTGGCCGCTCGCAACTGATTTCCGCTGCCTTTCGGCCGCTGATCGGCAAGCACGCAAACGGCCCACTCGGCCGCCTGATCGACATGATGGCGATCTTCGCCACACTGTTCGGCTCGGCCGCCTCGCTGGGCCTTGGCGCGCTGCAGATCGCCGGCGGCCTGGAATACAACGGCTGGATCGAAAGCCCCGGTAAACTGTTCTACATCTCGATCATCACACTGCTGACCATTGCCTTCGTCACCTCGGCGGTGTCGGGCATCGGCAAGGGTATCCAGTGGCTGTCCAACACCAACATGGTGCTGGCACTGGTGCTGGCAGTGTTCGTGTTCATGGTCGGGCCGACGCTGCTGATGCTCAATCTGCTGCCGACCTCGCTCGGCATCTACATCAAGATGCTGCCGGAGATGATGGCCCGCACCAACGCCAGCGGCGGCGAGCAGATGAACAGCTGGCTGGCCGGCTGGACCGTGTTCTACTGGGCCTGGTGGATCTCCTGGACGCCTTTCGTGGGCATGTTCATCGCCCGCATCAGCCGCGGTCGCACCATTCGCCAGTTCGTGACCGGGGTGCTGCTGGTGCCAAGCCTGGTCAGCCTGGTGTGGTTCACCATCTTCGGCGGTGCCGCCATCGACGCTGTGCGCGAAGGCGCCTTCCAGCTGGCCAACGGTGCGGTCAACAGTAACCACGCCCTGTACCAGCTGCTGGACAGCTACCCGCTGGCATCGGCAACCTCGGTGCTGGTGATGATCCTGGTAGGCATCTTTTTCGTTTCGGGTGCCGACGCAGCCTCGCTGGTGATGGGCACGCTGTCGGAACACGGCACCACCGCGCCATCACGACGCACAGTGATTTTCTGGGGCTCGCTAACCGGTACGGTGGCGGCGATCATGCTGGCGATCGGCGACCCACGTAACCCTGGCGAGGCGCTGACCGGGCTACAGAACCTGACCATCGTCGTGGCCTTGCCATTCGTGGTGGTGATGGTACTGCTATGCCTGGCGCTGTACCGCGACCTGCGCAAGGACCCGATGATGCTGCGCCACCTGCGCGGCAACGAGCTGATCGAGAAGGCCGTACTGTATGGGGCGGTGAAGCATGGAGAGGAGTTCTACATTGTAGTGCAGGAGAAGAAGGCATCGACCAAGACAGCGACAGAGGCCGAAGTAACCAGCAACTGACTGCGCCAACCAGAAAGCCACGGGCTGCTGTGCAGCCCGATCGCGGCACGCGGCCGCTGCTGCTGAAAACACAGGTCTGCTTCAACCTTTTAACGCCACCTCTATCTGGGCCACATCGATCTTGCCCATCTGCATCATGGCCTCGAACGCACGCTTGGCCGCCGCTCGGTCGGGGTGGCCGATGGCTTCGATGAGGATGCGTGGAGTGATCTGCCACGAAATCCCCCATTTGTCCTTGCACCAACCGCAAACACTGGCCTCGCCGCCGTTGCCGATAATGGCATCCCACAAGCGGTCGGTCTCTGCCTGGTCCGCGGTACTGACCTGGAACGAAAATGCCTCACAGTGCTTGAAGGCCGCCCCCCCATTGAGCCCCACGCAAGGAATGCCCATTACCGTGAACTCCACGGTGATCACATCGCCCTGCTTGCCTGAAGGGTAATCGGCGGGCGCCTGGTGCACAGCGACCACTCGGCTATCGGGGAACGTTCGGGCATAGAAGTTCGCCGCCGCTTCAGCTTCGTGGTCATACCACAGGCAGATGGTGTTCTTGGCAGTCATGGCTTCGCTCCAAGATCGAAGGTGAGCCTTGAGTCTAGCCCCATAGCCCCGGCGTACTGGTAACGCCTGACCAACTGATGCCAATGCAGGTTTAACCGCGATGACGCCGATACAAAAAAAGGCGCCCCAAGCGGAGCGCCCAAAAAATCCACCCAGACCAAAGGAGCAACGAGGTTGCCAAAGTGGAATCACAGAATCGACAACGGGTACTCCACGATCAGCCGCACTTCGTCCAGGTCCGACTCGAACACCGTGGCCCGGGTGGTGGCCTGGCGCACCCGCAACGACAGGTCCTTGGCCGCGCCAGTCTGCACCACATATTTGACCTCGATGTCACGTTCCCAGCGTTTCTGGTCGGTCAGCGGGTTGCCCGCGACGTCGCGGCGCATGTAAGTGGCGTTGGCATTGGAGTAATCGGCGTCGGTACCCTTGCCGTAACGTGTCATGAACGACAGCCCAGGTACGCCGTAGGTGGCCATGTTCAGGTCATAGCGCAGCATCCATGAACGCTCCTTGGGCGCGTTGAAGTCGCTGTACTGGATGGAGTTGTCGAGGAAGATCGAGTCGGATTGGCGCAGGTAGTCGAAGTCGTCGTCGCCGTTGTTGCGCTGGTGAGTCAGGGCCAGGGTGTGAGCAGCAAAGCGCACACCCAGCTTGGCGCTCCAGATATCGTTGTCAAAGGCTCCCAGGCGCTGCTGCCCTTCATCAACAGCCTTGTAATAGTTGAAACCACCAATCAGGGCCAGCTCCTCGCTCAGCGGCCAGCTCAGGCTGGTGCCGACGTAGTACTGGTTCCACACGTCCTTGAGCCGGCTACTGAACAGGCTGACGCTGACATGCTCATTGAGCGTGTAGTCACCCCCGCCATAGGCGATCCACGGCGAATCGACCGGGCCGCCATAGAAGGTCACGAAGTTCTCCCGCAGGTCGCTGGACATCGGCTGGCTCATGGCATGCAGACGTCCGGCTTGCAGGGCAAGGTCCTTGATGCTGTTGTTCTCCAGGGTCACCCCACGGAAGCTTTCCGGCAGCAGCCGCGAGTCGCCAGCAGCCACCACCGGGTTGGCCGGGAACACATCGCCCACCTTCAGTACCGTGTCGAACAGTCGCACCTTGGCCGCGCCCCCCACCTTGGTGTACTCGTCACGTGCCTGGCCGTCGCGGTCGACCGGCAATACGTCGAAGGAACTGCGCCCGCCGTTGCGGCCGCCGCCAGTGTCGAGCTTAAGGCCAAGCATGGCAAACGCATCCAGGCCAACACCTACAGTGCCCAGGGTGAAGCCCGACTCAAATCGGGTAATCACGGCGTGCCCCCAGGCTTCGGAGTAGCCGCTGTCAGGCTGTTTGCCCGGGTTGTGTGTCGGGGCCGCAGAATCGCGGTTATCGCGGTTGAAATAGAAGTTGCGGTTAAGCACGCTGAGGGTACTGCCCTCCATGAAGCCGTCCGCGCTTTTTTCTGCAGCAACAACCTGACTGCCAACGCTGGCCAGCGCCAGGCAAGCAGCCAGTGTCAGGGGTGATCTACACGTCATCCGATGCTCCTTGAACGTCGCATTTGTTGTTATGTCGGCGGGCCGAGATTGACGGCCGGCAGATAACGCCAAGGTGATCGGCGCATTACAATTGCGTCATCGGCAACGCAGCGCTCTGAGTGAAGTACTGCAACATTCTGCAGATATTTCCGACGTCAGGCAGTGAACCTGCTGACAAAAAAACGGTCTTTCGCTGACGGTCAACTCACCGACCGGTTCATCGGCCCAGTCACCGGGCCTACTTTTTGTCCCTGTTCCAGCGAATTCAGCGAAGACCCAACATGCCCGATTCCCGCCCAAATGCTTCCGCCCTCCCCGCCCTGCGCATCGGCCTGATTGCCGCCGTGGTGGGTATTGCCGCCCCCGTGCACGCCGAAGAGCCTGCCAGCGACGCACGCTGGGTCAGCGACAGCCTGAGCACCTATGTGCGCAGCGGCCCGACCGACGGGCACCGCATTGTCGGCACGCTCAAGTCCGGTCAGAAGCTGACCTTGCTCGGCAGCCAGGGCAATTACAGCCGGGTGCGTGGGCAGAACGGAGATGTGGTGTGGATCCTCAGCAACGACCTGCAGACGGTACCCGGGCAGAACGAACGCCTGCCATTGCTCGATGCCCAGGTCGCCGAACTGACCGGGCAGTTGAAGACCATCGACGACAACTGGAAGAACCGTGTGCAGGGCATGCAGGAAACACTTGATTCGCGCAAGCAGCTGATTGACGAGCTGGAGGCGCGCAACAAGGCACTGAACGAGCAGCTCGATCAGAGCCAATCGGACCTGCGCGATACCCAGGCCCGCCTGGGGGATGAGAACAAGCAGGTGATGATGCGCTACATGGTGTATGGCGGCAGCATTGCCGGTGCAGGCTTGCTGGCGGGGCTGATCCTGCCGGCACTGACCCGTGGGCGCAAGAAGAACGATCGCTGGTTCTGAGTTCGGCAAGGCGCTGGAGCTGGAACGTGCAGGCCTGGCCACAGGCCTTGCTATAGCGGAATAGTGGAGTCGCCCCTACAACAACCGTTCCAGCGCCTCCAGCACATACCCCGTGGCCCGCTCCACCTGCCCCTCCCGACAAGCGATCCCCAACTGCCGCCACAACCCGGGCCGCAGCGGTCGGCGGGCAATGCGCCGGTCCAACTCGGTCGCCTCCCCCTCCTGCGGCAACAATGTCGCCCCATAGCCGGCGCCGACCAGGCTCTTGATTGCATCGTTGTAGTTCAGCTCGATCCGCGGCTCGGGGTACAACCCCGCCGCTGCAAACCACTCGCCGGTAACCCGCGACAGCTGGGTGGTGCTGTCGTTGAGAATCAACGCCCGTTGCGCCAGCCACGCCGGGGTGATCCTGGCCGGCGGCTGCCAGTCGGCCGGCACATACGCCAGGATCGGGTCGCGCCGCCAGGGGGTGACCGTCAGCCCTTTGCCGGCCACCTGCGGCAAGGCCACAAGGCCGATGTCCAGTGTGCCCTCACGCAAGCGCGTGAGCGACGCCTGGGAGGTCAGCACCTGTACCTGGACGTCGATCCCCGGGTGCTCCACACGCAGGCGCGCCAATGCCTGCGGCAGCAAATGGGCGATGGCACCGGTGGAAGCGCCCAGGCGCACACGCCCGGTCAACCCTTCGACCTGCCGGCGTACTTCGTCCAGCGCCAAGTCGGCGTCCGCCAGCAGGCGCCTGGCACGCCCCAGCAGTGTTTCACCGATGACGGTGGGCCGCACCTGGCCGCGGGTGCGGGTGAGCAACGGGGCGCCGATACGCGCCTCCAGCTCAGCCACATGCAAGCTGATGGTGGGCGGCGCCAGGTTAAGCTGGCGGGCAGCCTCGGCAAAGGAGCCCAGGTCGCTGATGACCACCAGTGTGCGGAGGCGGTCGAGGCTGATTTCGCGCATTGTCAGAGCCGGCCCTTTCGCGGGCACACCCGAAGGGTCACCACGCATTTCAAAAAGTCATTCAGAAAACCTGAATATATCGATCATCATATTCAAATTTTCGTTACCAAAGCTACGGGCGAGCATAGGCCATCTTTCTCCAACCGGACCCCGACCATGCACACCCCTGTTGTTTTCATCGACGGCGACCAAGGCACCACAGGCCTGCAGATCCATGCCCGCCTGAAGGGCCGTACCGACCTTCGTCTGCTGACCCTCCCCGAGGCAGAGCGCAAGGACCCGCAACGCCGCTGCGAAGCGATCAACAGCGCCGACATCGCCCTGCTGTGCCTGCCCGACGACGCCGCCCGCGAGGCCGTGGCCGCAATCCACAACCCGCAGGTGCGGGTGATCGACGCCAGTTCGGCGCACCGCACCGCACCAGGTTGGGTATATGGCCTGCCGGAACTGGACGAACAGCAAGCCGAGCGTATCGCGCAATGCAAGCGTGTCAGCAACCCCGGCTGCTATCCCACCGGCGCCATCGCGCTGCTGCACCCACTGGTCAAGGCCGGCTTGCTGCCTGCGGACTACCCGCTGAACATCCACGCCGTGTCAGGCTACTCCGGCGGTGGTCGCGCGGCGGTCGAGCGGCACGAACAGCCCGGCGCCGCCAAAGCCCCTGCGCTACAGCTGTATGGCCTGGAGCTGGCGCACAAGCACGTACCGGAAATCCAGCAGCACGCGGGGTTGTCGGCGCGGCCGATGTTCATGCCCGGCTATGGCGCCTACCGCCAAGGCATCGTGCTGAGCATTCCCCTGCAACTTCGCCTGCTGCCTGGACACATCAGCGCCGAGCAGTTGCAAGCCTGCCTGGAACAGCATTACCAGGGTGCCCGCCATGTCCAGGTGATGCCCCTGCATCAGTGCGGCGCTGCGGCAAACCTCGATCCCGAGGCATTGAATGACAGCAATGACCTGCGCCTGGCGCTGTACGCCAACCCCGAGCATGGCCAGGTACTGCTCACCGCAGTGTTCGACAACCTGGGCAAAGGTGCCTCTGGTGCTGCCGTGCAAAACCTCGACCTGATGCTCGGTGCCTTACAGGCACACGGCTGATACGGCAAAACCGGTTAGACTGTACAACCCGCGCCAACACAGCGCGGGTTGTATTCTCATCCGCCGGAGCCCCCCAGATGTTCATCCTGAGCCGCCTCGACAGCGTGCCGCCCGAATCTTTCCAGAACCAGATCCGCGAGCTGGTCATTCACAATGTCGGCGAATTGAGCAGTGTCGCCATCGCCGTCGACAACCCGCTGTACCCGCTGTACCAGTATGGCGTCGGCATGGAAGTCCACCAGTACCTGCAAGCGCTGGACGGTACCCGCGGTCTGGCGGTGGCGCTTACCTTGGCGCTGGATGCCGAAGCACCGGACCAGTTGCTGGGCTTTGCTCTGTCACTGCCAGCCCAGGACGATGGGCTGGCCTGTGCATTGGCCTTTCTGGCCGTTTCCGCCAACCATCGCCGCCAGGGCATCGCCCGTGCTCTGCTGGGCGACCTGCAGTCGCGCCATGCCTGCGTGGAGCTGAACGCCTTTGCCAACCAAGTGCCATGGTTCGAGGCGATGGGCATGCAAGTGGTGGCCGCCAACGGCCCGCAGGTGCTGATGAGCAGTACCGGCCAGCCCAGTGGTGCGCTGATCGGGCGCCTGGACATTGCGCCCATCTATCAGACGGCTGAAGTGCTGCAGATTCACACCTATCTGCTTAACCAGCAGGGTGAGGATGCGATGATCGAAGCGGAGCAGATGCGCGATGAGCGGCTGGATGAACTGGCCGCTCAAGCCCGGGAATGTGTGCGCCAGCGCAAAACCGTGCATTGATCCAAGGGCCTGTTCGCGGGCTTGCCCGCTCCCACAGGAATACCGTAAGGCCCAAGGCCGGTGATGTACCTGTGGGAGCGGGCGAGCCCGCGAAGAAGCCCCATTGGCCTTTCAGCCATGCACCCAGCGCCGATGCAGCCCACGCGCCAGGGCATCCAGCACAAACCCCAGCACGCCAATCAGCAGCACCATGGCCATCAGTTCGGAATACGCCAGCCGGTCGCGGGTATCAAGAATGAAATACCCAAGCCCCGCACTCACCCCAAGCATTTCGCACGGCACCAGCACAATCCACAGAATACCGATGGCCAGGCGCACCCCCGTCAGCACGTGACCGATCACCCCCGGCACGATCACCTTGCACAAGGTTTCCCAGCGCGTGGCACTCAAGCTGCGGCTCAGTTGCAGCCAGCGCGGGTCCAGTTGACGCACCCCTGCCGCCGTGTTCAGCAAGATCGGCCACAACGCGGCAAACGCCAGCAGGAAGTAGATCGGCTGGTCACCCACGCCCATCAGCATCACCACCACAGGCATCCACGACAATGGCGATATCATGCGCAGAAACTGGAATGCCGGCGTGGTCGCCGCCTCCAGGTGCCGGTAGCTGCCTACCAGCAAGCCTAACGGTACCCCCATCAGCAGCGCCAGCAGCAGCCCAATCAGGATGCGCTTGAGGCTGACCCAGATATGCCCATAGACCTCGCCCTGCCCCAGCAGCTCGACCAGGCTGGCCAGGGTTGCCGCCGGCGAAAAGCGCGCCGACAGGCCGTCGGCCTGGCCAAACACTGCAACACCGGCCCACCATAGCAGCAACAAGGCCAGCAACCCGACCAGCCCAAGGCCGGCATGTACGACATGCGTGCGCATCAGACCGCAAACTCCTCGCTACGCTCGAAGTTGTCGGCAATGCCGAATACCGACGGTCCCCCCACCGTCGCGATGGCATTACGCACGAAGCGATCGTCGACCAGGTCGCGGGCGGCATACGCCGGATCCAGCCCGGCAAGGAACGCATTGTCGCCTTCGATCAGGGTGCTTTTCAGGCGCTTGACCAGCTCTTCGGTGTAACTCGGGAACGGGTATGGCTGGAAGTCGATGCGCTTTTCGTCCCACTGCTGATGGCGAATGGCACCACTGGCAATGTAGCCAGCACGGTCTTCGGCGGCTGGCGCCAGGACCTTGGTCAGCACCGCTGGCTCGTGGGGGGTGTACTTGTTGGGGCCCGCCCGGGAAAGTAATGCGGCGGCTTCGGTGCGATGGTCACGGGTCCATTGCTGGGCCTTGACGATGGCGTTGACCACTTTCTGCGACCACTCCGGGCGGTTATTCAGGTCATGCTCGTGCATGAACACCACGCAGCACGCATGATTGCGCCATACATCGCCGGTAAAGCGCTGCACGCGGCCTACCTTGAGGTTCTCGGCCAGTGCGTTGAACGGCTCGGCAACGATGTAGCCGGCAATGCGCTTGCTGGCCAGGGCGGGTGGCATGTCGGATGGCGGCAGCACCAGCAGGTTGACTTCGTTGGCGGCCAGTTGCGCATTGGCCGGCTTCGACACCGGCGTCAGGCCGTTGTCGTTGAGCATCTGTTGCAGTACCACATTGTGGATCGAGTACCAGAACGGAATGGCCACTGTCTTACCACCGAGCTGTTTCACCTCGGATATATCCGGCGCAACAGTCAGGCCCGAACCGCCCACGTGGTTCCAGGCCACCACCTTGGCGGGCACCTTGCTGCCATAGCGCGCCCATACCGTCATCGGCGAAAGCAGGTGTATGACATTGACCTGGCCGGAGATGAATGCCTCGATCACCTGCGCCCAGCTGCGCAGCAGCACCGGGCGCTCAGCCTTGATGCCTTCGGCCTCGAACAGGCCGTTGTTATGTGCCACCAGCAGCGGCGTGGCGTCAGTGATCGGCAGGTAGCCGATGCGCACCGGCGCGTCCGGCTCGGCAGCGGCACGCGCCTGCAAGCTCGACAGCAACGGCAATGCACCGGCAGCAGTGAGCATGACGCCGAGCTTGAGAAGATCACGACGCGAAGAAGAGGAACAGCAGTCATCCATGCACATGGACAGCCTCCGAGGGCAACGGGGTTGGGGTAGGTTCGACTGTGCGGCTTGCCCGCCGAAGGGTTTTCAGGATTTCGATACGCAAAGCACCCAGTTCTTCGACCCGCTGCGTCCGTGGTTGCGGCAGGTCGATGTGCCACTGGCCGAGGATGTGCGCTGGGTGGTTGCCCAGTAGCAGAACCCGGTCAGACAGCAGCAAGGCTTCGTCGATATCGTGGGTAATCAGCACCGCCGCCGTGTTGTGGGTGGCGATCAGTTGCAGCAGCAGTTGCTGCATGTCGGCGCGAGTCACTTCATCCAGCGCGCCGAACGGTTCGTCGAGCAGCAGCACTTCGGGCTGGCGTGCCAGACAGCGGGCCAGCGCGGTGCGCTGGGCCATGCCGCCAGACAACTGCGCCGGGTACTGGCCACGGGCGTGGGCCAGGCCCACAGCGGCAATCGCATGGTCGATGCGTGCACGTCGTTCGGCATCAGCCAGCCTGGGCTGACGGGCGAAATCCAGGCCGAAGGCGACATTTTTCTCCAGGCTCAGCCATGGCAGCAGACTGGGGTCCTGAAAGGCCACCGCCAGACGCGGGTGCGGCCCCTGCAGGGTCTGGCCGTGCAAGCTCACGCTGCCGCCGCCAGGCTGCTGCAGCCCTGCCAACACCCGCAGCAGGCTTGACTTGCCCACACCGCTAGGGCCAAGAATGCTCACGACTTCACCCGGCGCCAGCTGCAGGTCGAACTGCGCCAGTACCTGCTGCCACCCATCCTCACGCGGGTAGCCCAGGCGGATGTCACGGGCCTCCAGCAATACTGCGCTCATGCAACGCCCGCCTGGCGTTGCAGTTCGGCGCGCAGCTGCACCAGGCTGGGCGTGACGATCGGAACGAAGGCCGACTCGCGCCAGCGGCGGGCGAACCCTTCGCCATATTCGCTGAGGTAAGCCTTGCCGCCACTGGCCTGCAATTCCAGTTGTACCGCGTCGGCAGCACTTTCAGCCAGGATGATGCGCAGCTTGAACAAGGCCGCCGGCTGCTGCTGGAAGCGACCTTCGAGCAAGCCCTGCTTGAGCTCGCTGACGGTGTTTTCCAGGCGTTCGCTGAGCACCTGACGGGCTTCATCGAGGAACGAGGCTCGGCCATGCAGGTGCGCCTGAACCTCTTCCAGCGCCCGTCGCGCCAGGCCAATGGCCATGCCACATTGCAGCGCCAGGAATGCCGGGCGTACCCGTGGCAGGAATTCGCGCGCATTTTCATGCAGCAGCCAGTCGCGCGCCAGCGGCACCTGGTGAAAAGCCAGTGCTGCCGTGTTGCTCGACTGCAGGCCCATCAGTTGTAGATCATCAGAGCGCTCCAGGCCTGGAGCGTCGGAAGGAATGGCCAGCACAAACGGCGCGCCGCCGGCTTCATCCTCGATGGCCGCCGCCACCACGAAGCCGCTTTTGCGCAAGTTGGTCACCCAGTGCAGTCGCCCTTCCAGGTGCCAGCCATCGGCTGCCGGGCGGCCACGCACCTGCAGCGCTTCGATACCGGACAGGAACTTCATGGCGTTGGACAGCCCGGTGGCACCGGCCAGTTCACCGGTCAACAGACGTGGCAGCAGGCGCTCACGCAGGGGCTGGTTGGGGCTGTGCAGCAGGTATTCGATGAAGGCACGCTGACCCCAGCAGACGAACGCCGCAGCCAATGAGCGGCTGGCAATGGCGGCGATGGCCTCGACCGCGTCGGTCACCTGCCCGCCCGTACCGCCCAGCGCTGGGTCGACTCCCGTGCGCAGCAACTGCGATTCTGCGATCTGGGCCAGCACCTGCTGCGGTTCGCACAGGCCCCGATCGATGGCCTCGGCATTGGCATCCAGCCAGTGTCGAAATGCACAATCTTGCATGGTCTTGCTCCTTAGGGAACGCCGGGGCCACTCTGCGGCCCGTTCGCGGCACAAGGCCGCTCCTACAACGGCCTGGTAATGGCCATTATCACAGGTGGACTACGCAGAAGGCTGCCAGCGGTATTTGCCAAGCTCTTCGTTGAGTGGCGTCTGGGCGAAAACATTAGCAAAGTTGCACAGGGTTGCGAGACTTACGCCCAGAATCACCTCCAAGGCGTTGCCTTCACTGAAGCCGGCCTCACGGAAGGCCTGGTAGGTGGCTTCGCTGACATTGCCACGGGTGGCGATCACTTCGCGGGCAAAGGCGGCCAGGGTTTCGTAGCGGGCGTTCGGGAGTTCGCCACGGGCACGCAGAGCATCGACCACCTCCTGCGGCAGCTTGGCCTTGTTCAGCGCGACGGCCGTATGGCCGGCCACGCAAAAGTCGCAGCCATGCTGGGTGGCGGCGATCAGTTGCACCACTTCACGCTCGGCCAGGCCAAGCTCAGACTTGCCATTGAGTGCCGAAACGGTCACGTAGGTTTCCAGCGCCGCCGGGGCGTTGGCCAGCACGCCGAGCAGGTTGGGGATGAAGCCGGAATTCTTCTGCGCGTTCTCAAGGAACGGCCGTGCCGCTTCCGGGGCGCTCTGCAGCGTGTGTAAAGTAATGCGCGAGGACATGCAGTGATCTCCTTTGATGAGTGTCACTACAGTCTGTTGGTTATAAGAACCACCCTCCATATTCGTCAGTCGCCTTTCCTTGCTCCTGAGTCTTTGCATTAGATGATTTCGTCCAGCCCGCTTGTCGATTGGTTATTAGAAGGCCTGGAGCTCGATGCCAGCCTGTTTCATGTAGGCCGCTATTGCGGCGGCTGGCATGCCAGTACCCAGGGCATGGGCCGCGCCAGCTTCCATCTGGTGGTGCAAGGCCATTGCTGGCTGCACATTGACGGCCAGCCCCAGGCCGTGCGCTTGGAGAAAGGTGATGCCGTGTTCCTGCTGCGCGACCTGGCCTATCGCTTGTCCAGCGACCATGACCCGGTCGACGCGTGTGCGCAACCGCGTCAGGCCATGCAGGCACTGGACAATGCGGCTGGCGACGGAGTCGGGCTGGTCTGCGGGTTCTTTCATTTCCACTCGGGCCTGTCGTCGCTGATCGTCGAGGGCCTGGCCGAGTGGATCCTGCTGCGTGCCGAAGACCCCGCAGGCTGCGCAGCGCGGGCGCTGTTCGGGTTGATTCTGGAGGAGTGCCGACGCGCGCCCGGGCCGTCGCAGGCGCTGCTCGAGCGGCTGACGCATTTGCTGTTTCTGTATGTGCTGCGCCAGCAGGTGCACGCCGGCCAATCGCTGGGCGGGCTGGTCACCCTCGCCCGCCAGCCGCTATTTGCCGGGCTGCTGGAGCAATTGATCGAGCAACCGGGACGACCCTGGACCATGGAGAACATGGCCGCTTGCACCGGATTGTCACGCTCGGCATTTTTCAAGCGTTTCAGCGAGCTGGCCGGGCAGTCACCGGGACAAGTGCTGCTGGCGCTGCGCATGCGCCATGCCAGCCAGTTGCTGCAGGCGGGGCATACCGTTGAGCAGGTAGGTGCGCAGGTGGGGTATCAGTCGGTGGCCGCATTCACCCGGGCGTTTGCCAAGGCAGTGGGGGTGCAGCCGGGGGCATATCGCAGGCAGCATGACGGGCGCGGGAATACCTGACCCAGCAAAGCGCGGAAATCGACCAAGCGGCCATAGTCGGGGCTGCTTTGCAGCCCCCGTTGCAGTTGTCAGTCGTTGACGCTGATAACCCGCGCACTGTTAACCGACTTCCCGCGCGTCGCCAGGCAGTAGTACAGCGGCACGGTCACCAGCAAGCCGAACAGCCACGACAGGTCGGCCCCTTCGACAATGTTCGAGTACGGCCCCACATACAGCGAAGTATTGGCAAACGGCAGCTGCACCAGGATGCCGCAGGCATAGGCAATGATCGCGTGGTGGTTGAAACGGCCATAGATGCCGCCGTCTGCACTGAAGATCGAGGCGATGTCGTACTGGCCCTTCTTGATCAGGTAGAAATCGATCAGGTTGATCGAAGCCCACGGCACCAGGACCAGCAGCAGCGCCAGGATCAGGCCGATGAACTGGCCGATGAAGTCCGCCGAAGCATTCAGTGCAACCATCCCGCAGCCCACCAGAATGACCGAGGCCAGGATCACCCGCACCTTGACGCTCGGCGTCCACTCGGCCACGAAAGTCTGGATTGCGGTCACGATCGACAGCACCGCACCATACAGGTTGAGGGCGTTGTGGCTGATGATGTTGAGCAGGAACAGCACCATCAGGATCGGGCCCAGCCAGCCGGTAGCCTGCTTCACCGCGTCCATTGCGTCGGTGCCTTGCGGTACGCACAACACGGCCACTGCACCAAAGCTGAAGCACAGGATGGTACCCAGGGTGGCGCCCAGGTAGGTCGCCCAGAACGGTTTGGCAATGCCCACTTCACGCGGCAGATAGCGCGAATAGTCTGACGTGTACGGCGAGAAGCTGATCTGCCAGATGGTGCCCAGCGACACGGTGGCGATGAAGCCCGACAGGTTGAATGCGCCGCGGCTGAAGAAGTCTGCCGGCAGGTCCTGGATGAACATCATGATGAAACCGGCCAGCAAAGCCGAACCCATCACCCAGGTACCGATGCGGTTGAGAATGTGGATGAAACGATAGCCGATCACGCCGATGGCAGTAGCGCTCAGGGCGCCT
The DNA here is from genome assembly GCF_043101865.1 of Pseudomonas sp. zjy_15. Taxonomy (NCBI): domain Bacteria; kingdom Pseudomonadati; phylum Pseudomonadota; class Gammaproteobacteria; order Pseudomonadales; family Pseudomonadaceae; genus Pseudomonas; species Pseudomonas sp. zjy_15. The sequence continues at coordinate 115,680 of NZ_JBICII010000064.1, read as the reverse complement.
ATCACGATCGCGCCGGGCATCGGCACGCTCGGGGCGATGCCGTGGATGGTCTTGCCTGCCAGGACAATGTTGGAAATAAAGAAGCCGACATAGATCAGCGCGGTGAAGAACACGATCAGCAAGGCGCCGTAACGGCCGAACTGGCCACGGCTTTGAACCATTTGTGGAATGCCCAGCTGCGGCCCCTGCGCAGAGGCCAGGGCGATGACCACGCCCCCGACCAGATGGCCCAGGACGATGGCTATCAACCCCCACAACAGGTTCAGGTGGAACACCTGGACCACCATGGCACCGGTGACGATGGGCAGTGGTGCAATGTTGGTACTGAACCAGAGGGTGAACAGGTCGCGCGCCTTCCCATGGCGCTCGGCAGGTGGAACGTAATCGACCGTGTGATTCTCGACAAACTGGTGTTGCGACGACGGTTGGGACATGGTTTTCAGCTCGAAAGGTCGTTTTTATCTTTGTAAGGAAACCGCATCTAGGCGGCCTCTCAGCTGCGGACCATATTATGGTATTCCAAACTTTTGACAACACTGATCCGCAGTAAAAAAAGCCCGCTGATCCGCTTGCGCAACCCTGGCGGCAAACCACCTGATCGCTCAAGGCCACGGTATACGTGGCCTTGAGCCGTTCATCGTGGAAAAGCCAGGTTGAAAATTCCGCTTGCAAAATAGGTATTACGGTATACCATCAGACACATCAACGATAAAAACCGCGGACCACCGCAGCCCTTCAGAGGTACTCCCGATGATCGACGCAACTGTCTACAAGAACGTTCTGGGCTCCTTCCCGTCCGGCGTTACCGTCATCACCACCCAGGACGACGACGGCTCGGTCGTCGGCCTGACCGCCAGCGCCTTCTCCTCCCTGTCGATGGACCCGCCACTGGTGCTGTTCTGCCCCAACTACACCTCCGACTCCTACCCGATACTGATCAAACAGAAGCGCTTTGCCATTCATCTGCTCTCGGGTGAACAGCAGGCAGAAGCCTACGCGTTCGCCAAGAAGGGCAAGGACAAGGCCTGCGGTATCGAGTGGAGCCTGAGTGAACTGGGCAATCCGATCCTGGCCGGCGCAACCGCGGTGATCGAATGTGAACTGTGGCGTGAATACGAAGGTGGCGACCACGCCATCATGGTCGGCAAGGTGCACAACCTGATCGTCCCGGCAGAAGCACCACGGCCCATGGTGTACTGCCGCGGCAAAATGGCCAGCCTGCCGGCCTTTGCCTGAAGCCTGCAATTCGACGCAGACCCTGTGGGAGCGGGCTTGCCCGCGAACACCGGCGAAGCCGGTGCCACCCACCGCGTGTTCTGTTTCGCGGGCAAGCCCGCCCCCACACTGAAGCCCGCTTTACTGACGGGTAACAACAAGCGTTGAGGAAAAACCCATGAAATTTTCGTTGTTCGTGCACATGGAACGTTGGGATGAACAGGTCAGCCACCGCCAGCTGTTCGAAGACCTGACCGAACTGACTCTGATGGCCGAGAACGGCGGTTTCAGCACCGTGTGGATCGGCGAACACCACGCCATGGAATACACCATTTCGCCAAGCCCGATGCCACTGCTGGCCTACCTGGCCGCACGCACCGAGAAGATCCGCCTGGGCGCCGGCACCATCATCGCGCCGTTCTGGAACCCGATCCGCGTTGCGGGCGAATGCGCGCTGCTCGACGTGATCAGCAACGGTCGTATGGAAGTGGGCCTGGCCCGCGGCGCCTATCAGTTCGAATTCGACCGCATGGCAGGTGGCATGCCGGCCACCGACGGCGGCAAGGCGCTGCGCGAGATGGTGCCGGTGGTGCGCAAGCTGTGGGAAGGCGACTACGCCCACGATGGCGAAGTCTACAAGTTCCCTACCTCTACCAGCGTGCCGAAGCCGTTCAACGCCACGCCGCCCATGTGGATCGCCGCACGCGATCCGGACTCGCACAACTTTGCCGTGGCCAACGGCTGCAACGTCATGGTCACCCCGCTGATGAAGGGGGACGAAGAAGTGCTGGACCTGAAGAACAAGTTCCAGGCCGCCCTGGACAACAATCCGGACGTGCCGCGCCCACAACTGATGGTGCTGCGCCACACTCACGTGCACAGCCCGTCCGAACCGGAAGGCTGGAAGGTCGGCGCCCAGGCCATATCGCGCTTCTACCGCACGTTCGATGCCTGGTTCGGCAACAAGACCACCCCGGTAAACGGCTTCCTCGAGCCAAGCCCGGAGTCGAAATTTGCCGAAGTGCCGGCGTTCCAGCTGGAGAACATCCGCAAGAACACCATGATCGGCACCCCGGAAGAAGTCATCGCACGCATCAAGTACTACCAGGAACTGGGCGTCGACGAGTTCAGCTTCTGGTGCGACAACAGCCTGCCCCACGCCGAGAAGAAAAAGTCACTGGAGCTGTTCATCAAGGAAGTGGTGCCGGCGTTCGCCTGAATTCCCATTGCCTGAAACATTGCGGGACACGCCCGCTCCCGTGGGCCCCTTCGGCCTGCGTGAGCGGGCTTTTTTTTGAAACCTGTGCAGTCCCTGTGGGAGCGGGCAAGCCCGCGAAGAGACCAGTACAGACAACAGAGAAATCAAGGCATCAGGCCACCTTTCGTCTCCCGACAAGAGAAATTTCCTGACACCTCTTGCACAACAAATATTATGGTATACCATCAGACAACAAGAGCTGATACCCCTCACCAGGAGCCAACCATGAGTTTCGAAATCCGCAAGATCGTCACCTACTCCGAAGAGACCCGCATCGAAGGCGGCAAGGCCACCGACAAGCCGGTGACCATGGTCGGCCTGGCCGTCGTGATCAAGAATCCATGGGCCGGTCGCGGTTTCGTTGAAGATCTGAAGCCGGAAATTCGCGCCAACTGCTCGGAGCTGGGTGCCCTGATGGTCGAGCGCCTGACTGCTGCCATCGGCGGTGCCGACAAGATCGAAGCCTACGGCAAGGCCGCCGTCGTCGGCGCCGATGGCGAAATCGAGCACGCCTCGGCCGTGATCCACACCCTGCGCTTCGGCAACCACTACCGCGAGGCAGTGCAGGCCAAGAGCTACCTGAGCTTCACCAACAAGCGCGGTGGCCCAGGCACTTCGATTCAGATCCCGATGATGCAGAAGGACGACGAAGGCCTGCGTTCGCACTACATCACCCTGGAAATGCAGATCGAAGACGCACCGCGTGCCGATGAAATCGTCGTGGTCCTGGGCGCAGCCGACGGCGGCCGCCTGCACCCGCGCATCGGCAACCGTTACATCGACCTGGAAGAACTGGCTGCCGAAAAAGCCAACGCTCAATAACAATAACCAAGACGGGCCGGGGCGTGGCGTGCTTACCCGCCGCGCCCGACCTTCAAGGAGCGCCCTCCATGATTCAGCCTGTCGCTGAACGCACACCTGCCGGCACCAGTTATCTGGATGTCGGCCAGGGCCAACCCGTGGTACTGATCCACGGCGTGGGCCTGAACAAGGAAATGTGGGGCGGTCAGTTCGTTGGCCTGGCCAACGACTACCGCGTCATCGCCTACGACATGCTCGGCCACGGTCAAAGCCGCGTACCGGCTGCCGACACACCGCTGGAAGGCTATGCCGACCAGCTCGCCGAACTGCTTGACCACCTGCAAGTCGCACAAGCCACCGTGATCGGCTTCTCCATGGGTGGCCTGGTTGCCCGTGCATTCGCCCTCAATTACCCGCAGCGCCTGGCTGCACTGGTCGTGCTCAACAGTGTGTTCAACCGTACCCCCGAGCAGAGTGCCGGGGTGATCGCGCGTGCCGCCCAGGCGGCGGAGCTGGGCCCCGACGCCAACGTCGATGCTGCCCTGGACCGCTGGTTCAGCCGTGAATACAAGGCTGCCAACCCGGCGCAGGTCGCCGCCATTCGCCAGGTGCTGGCGAGCAACGACCCGCAAGGCTACCACACCACTTATTCGCTGTTCGCCACTCAGGACATGTACCGCGCCGACGACCTGGGCAGTATCCAGGTGCCGACGCTGATCGCCACTGGCGAACTCGACTCGGGCTCCACCCCGGCCATGACCCGCCAGCTCGCCGCCTGTATTCCTGGCGCACAGAGCGTGGTCCTCGCCGAGCAACGGCATATGATGCCGGTGGAAGCACCGCGTGAAGTCAACAAGATGCTGCTGGACTTCCTCACCCAAGCCCGCACCCTCACCGAATCCGCCAAGGGGATTGTTGCATGACCCTCGTTCGTTTCCAGATGTGCATCGACGGCCAATGGCGCGATGCCCAGAGCGGCAAGACCTTCGACAGCCTCAACCCGGCCACCGCCCAGGCCTGGGCGCAACTGCCCGACGCCGATGAAGCCGATGTGGAGCTGGCCGTTCAGGCCGCCCAGCGTGCCTTCGACAGCAAGGCGTGGCGCAGCATCAGCGCCACCGCGCGCGGCAAGCTGCTGCGTCGTCTGGGTGACCTGATTGCCGAGAACAAAGAGCACCTGGCCCAGCTGGAAAGCCGTGACAACGGCAAGCTGATCCGCGAAACGCGCGGCCAGGTCGGCTATCTGCCGGAATTCTTCCACTACACTGCGGGCCTGGCCGACAAGCTCGAAGGCGGCACCCTGCCGCTGGACAAACCCGACCTGTTCGCCTACACCGTGCACGAGCCAATCGGCGTGGTTGCCGGGATCATCCCTTGGAACAGCCCGCTGTACCTCACCGCGATCAAGCTGGCCCCTGCCCTGGCTGCCGGCAACACCATCGTACTCAAACCGTCCGAGCACGCCTCGGCGACCATTCTCGAGCTGGCCCGTCTAGCCCTTGAGGCCGGCTTCCCGGCCGGGGTGGTCAACGTGGTCACAGGCTACGGCCCCAGCACCGGCGCGGCGCTGACCCGCCACCCGCTGGTGCGCAAGATCGCCTTCACCGGCGGTGCCGCCACCGCCCGCCACGTGGTGCGCAGCAGTGCCGAAAACTTCGCCAAGCTGTCGCTGGAACTGGGTGGCAAGTCGCCGAACATCATCTTCGCCGACGCCGACCTGGACAGCGCCATCAATGGCGCCGTGGCCGGCATCTATGCCGCGTCCGGGCAAAGCTGCGTGGCCGGTTCGCGCCTGCTGGTGCAGGATGAAATTTTCGACGTATTCGTCGAGCGCCTGATTGCCCGCGCCAAGCGCATCCGCATCGGCAACCCGCAGGACGACGCCAGCGAAATGGGCCCGATGGCCACCGCACAGCAGCTGGCTGTCGTCGAAGGCCTGGTGGCAGCAGCCAAGGCCGAAGGCGCCAAACTGCATATGGGTGGAAAGCGTGCCGACGTTGAAGGTGACGGCTGGTTCTACGAGCCCACCCTGTTCGAGTGCGACAGCAACGCGATGACCATCATGCAGGAAGAAGTGTTCGGCCCGGTCGCCGCGGTGATCCGCTTCAAAACCGAAGAAGAAGCCCTGGCCATAGCCAACGACTCGCAGTTCGGCCTGGCTGCCGGCATCTGGACGCGCGATCTGGGCCGTGCCCATCGCCTGGCCCGTGACGTGCGTTCGGGGATCATCTGGGTCAACACCTACCGCGCCGTGTCGGCCATGGCACCGATAGGTGGTTTCAAGAACAGCGGCTACGGCCGTGAGAGCGGCATCGATTCGGTGCTGGCCTATACCGAGCTGAAGACCGTGTGGATCAACTTGTCCACCGCGCCGATGCCCGACCCGTTCGTGATGCGCTAGGAGGAACACGAGATGATCGAACCCGGCATCTACAAAGACGTGATGGGCTCCTTCCCGTCCGGCGTCACGGTAGTGACCACCCTGGACGCCGACGGCGGCATCGTCGGCATCACCGCCAGTGCGTTCAGCGCGCTGTCGATCGACCCGGCGCTGGTACTGTTCTGCCCCAACTATGCCTCCGACACCTACCCGATCCTGCGCGATAGCAAGCGGTTCGCCATTCACCTGCTGTCCGCCGACCAGACCGCCGAAGCTTATGCCTTCGCAGGCAAGGGCAAGGACAAGGCCAAGGACATCGAGTGGCACCTGAGCGAGCTGGGCAACCCCCTGCTGGCCAAGGCCACGGCGATCATCGAATGCGAGTTGTGGCGCGAGTACGACGGCGGTGACCACGCGATCATTGTCGGCGCGGTGAAGAACCTGGTGTTGCCGGCCGAGCCGGTGACCCCGATGGTCTACCACAAAGGCAAGCTGGGCGCCCTGCCGCCCCTCGGCTGATATACCTTGAAGTCGGTGTTGGCCTCTTCGCGGGCTTGCCCGCTCCCACAGATTCCGGAACCTGTGAGAGCAGGCAAGCCCGCGAAGAAGCCAACACCGATGCCCCTGTTTTCAGGGGTCGCGCTAATCGTCTCACCCTCGGTTGCGGCCCCTGTTTTTTGCCGGAGTACTGCACATGAGCAATGAAAAGTACGAAAAGGGTCTGAAAATCCGCACCCAGGTGCTGGGCGAGGACTACGTCAACCGCTCGATCCAGAACGCAGATGAGTTCACCAAACCGTTGCAAGAGCTGGTCACCGAGTATTGCTGGGGTCACGTCTGGGGCCGCGAAGGCTTGTCGCTGAAAGAGCGCAGCATGATAAACTTGGCCATGATTTCCGCGCTCAACAGGCCCCACGAGCTCAAGTTGCACATTCGCGGTGCCCTGCGCAATGGCCTGAGCCGTGAACAGATTCGCGAAATCCTGCTCCAGGTCGGCATTTATTGCGGCGTACCCGCGGCGGTGGACAGTTTCCGCCTGGCCCGTGAAGCGTTTGCCGAAGCCGATGCGGAGCCAACCCGTTAACAACGGGCTGTTCGAACCACTGCATGGAAAGCCTCGGTTCGGGGCATTCCGCGATGTTGGCGCAACAGCCTCATAAAGAGCGCACCTGATGAAACGCCAGCCACTCGACGACAGCTTCAAGGTCAACCGCAACCCCGTTACTCTGCGCGAAATCGTGCTCGACAAGCTGCGCACCGCAATCATGAACTTTCACCTGCTGCCCGGCGACCGCCTGGTAGAGCGCGACCTGTGCGACCGCCTCGGCGTCAGCCGCACTTCAGTACGTGAAGCGCTGCGTCACCTGGAGTCCGAAGGCCTGGTCGAGTTCGCTGACGCCAAAGGCCCGCGCGTGGCCATCATCACCCTGGAAGACGCGCGTGACATCTATGAGCTGCGCTGTGTGCTCGAAGGCCTGATCGTGCAACTGTTCACCCTCAACGCCAAGGCCAAGGACATCCGTGCGCTGGAGCGCGCGCTGGAAGTGAACCGCGAGGCACTGGAAGAAGGCGAGCTGCAACAGGTGCTGGATTCGGTACAAGGTTTCTACGATGTGCTGCTGGAAGGCTCGGGCAACCAGGTGGCGGCCCAGCAGTTGCGCCAGTTGCAAGCCCGCATCAGCTACCTGCGCGCCACCTCGGTATCGCAGGAAAACCGCCGCGGCGCCAGCAACCGCGAAATGGAAAAAATCGTCGAGGCCATCAAGGGCGGCGACCCGCTGGTCGCCCACCAGGCCTCGGTCGACCACGTCCGCGCCGCCGCCAAGGTGGCCCTGGACTACCTGCGCCAGAAGCAGGATGACAACGCCAAGGTGCGCGACATTGTCGAACCCTTGGCCCTGAAGGAACCCCGCATAGGTCGCTGATCATGCCCAATGCCCCGCGCTACTGCCCGCACTGCACCAAGGAACTGGCCCGGGGCGTTCCCACAGGCGATACCCACGAACGCCTGCATTGCACCGGCTGCGGCTACATCCATTACATCAACCCCAAGATCATCGCCGGCTGCATCATCGAGCGCGATGGAAAGTACCTGCTGTGCCAGCGCGCCATCCCCCCTCGCCCCGGCACCTGGACCTTGCCTGCCGGGTTCATGGAGGCTGGCGAAACCACCGAACAGGCAGCGCTGCGCGAGGTATGGGAAGAAAGCGGCGTACGTGCGGACATCGTCTCGCCGTATTCGATCTTCAGCGTGCCAAAGATCAGCGAGGTGTACATCATCTTCCGTGCCATCGTTACCGAAGAGACAGGGCAGTACGGGCCGGAGACGCTGGCGTACAAGTTCTTCGAACCGGATGAAATCCCCTGGGATGAGATCTACTACCCGGCTATCCGGCAAATTCTCGAGCGCTACATCCTCGAGCGGCAAGCCGGGGTGTATGGCATTTACATGGGCAATGATGACACCGGCAAGGTGCACTTCATGCGCTAGCCGGTCCGGCCGCTTCGCGGGTGAACCTGCACTCAATCGGATCGCGCAGTTGCAGAGGCTTGTGCAGTGGCACGACCACTCACAAAACCCTCGCCAACGGTCTATTCTCGGTGCACCCTAAGGGCCTTGAGAAAGAGGACCGGCAAAGCACATGGCTAGATGGCTAGACGGCGGCGGGCTAATGGCCGAACGCATCCGCAACCACGACTGGGCCAGCACTCCGCTGGGCCCGCTGGAACATTGGCCCGACGCCCTGAAAACCACGATGGCTCTGTGTCTTGCCTCGCGCTTTCCGCAAGCCGTGCTCTGGGGCCCGGACTTGATCACCCTGTACAACGATGCCTTCACCCCGATTCTAGGTCGCAAGCCCCTGGCCTTGGGCATTCCCTTCCGCGACGTGTGGCACGAAGCCTGGGACGAAATCCGCCATATGGCAGAACGTGCGTTGGCCGGTGAAGCGGTGTACATCGAGGACTTCCCGCTGACGATCGACCGCAACGGCGGCCTGGAGCGGGCCTATTTCACCTTCTGCTACAGCCCGATTCGCAGCCATGATGGCGAGATACTAGGCATGCTCGACACGGTCACCGAAACCACCGCCAGCGTGGTCACCAACCAGCGCCTGCACTTTCTCGATACCCTCGGGCGAGCCGTGACCGAGGCGGCCGACCCGGATCAGATCATGGCCATCACCACCCGCATGCTGGTCGAGCACCTTGGCCTGTCCAGCTGCGCCTATGCGGTGATGGACCCCGACGAGGATGGTTTCACCATCTGCGGCGATGCGGTGGCACCCGGCTCACCGCGTCTGGTGGGCCACTATCACCTGCATGACTTCGGCAGCCTGGCGGTCAGCCGCCTGCGCAGCGGCCTGGCCCTGGTGATCAATGACAACCTGCGCGAACTCGCCACTGACGAGGCGGCGACTTTTCAGGCCATCGGCATTACGGCCACCATCTGCATGCCACTGATCAAGGGTGGCAGACTGACCGCGCTGATGGCGATTCATGACCGCGTACCCCGGGCATGGACCGACTACGAGCAAACACTGATCAGCGAAGTGACCGAACGATGCTGGGCGCACATACAACGGGCCCAGGCCCATGCCGAAGTGCGCGAAGCGATGGCGGCCCTTGAAGCGCTCAACACCACCTTGGAACATCGTGTCGAAGAACGCACCACTCAGTTGCTGCACACCGAGGCCGTGCTGCGCCAGGCCCAGAAGCTGGAAGCCATTGGCCAGCTGACCGGTGGTGTAGCCCACGACTTCAATAACCTGCTGACCATCATCCGCTCGTCGCTGCACTTTCTGCAGCGCCCCAACCTGGCCGAGGAGCGCCGCGAGCGCTACCTCAAGACCATATCCGATACGGTCGATCGTGGTGCCAAACTGACCGGCCAGCTGCTGGCCTTCGCCCGCCGCCAAGCCCTCAGCCCGCAGGTGTTCGAAGCCGGGCCACGGCTGGAAGCCATGGCCGACATGCTCGACACCGTCACTGGCGCGCGCATCCGGGTCGAGCTGCAGTTACCGCAAGCGCCCTGCCACATCCGCGCCGACCTCAGCCAGTTGGAAACCGCGGTGATCAACCTGATGCTCAACGGCCGCGATGCCATGGCGGGTGAAGGTGCCTTGCAGCTGCGTCTGCAGGCCGACCAGTGCCTGCCGGCCTTGCGCGGTCAGCCTCCACTGCCAGGCCCATTCGCGGCGATATCGGTGAGCGACAACGGGGTCGGTATTGCCAGCGAGTTGATGGAGCGCATCTTCGACCCTTTCTTCACTACCAAGGCCCCGGGTGAAGGTACCGGGCTCGGGTTGTCGCAGGTGTTCGGTTTCGCCAAGCAATCCGGGGGCGATGTACAGGTGAACAGCATCCCCGGTCAGGGCACCACCTTTACCCTGTACCTGCCGCAGGAGGACTCACCTGCGACCTTGCCCGAAGACGCCTCGGCCGGCAGCCAGGCGCAGGTACAGGGCGAGCGGCAACGAATACTGGTGGTAGAAGACAACCCCGACCTGGGCAGCTTCACGGCTCAGTTCCTCGAGGACCACGGCTACCGGGTCAGCTATGCGCGTTCGGCAGAAGAAGCGTTGGCGCAGTTGACTGGCCCGGCAGGTGATTTTGATGCGGTGTTTTCCGATGTGGTCATGCCCGGCATGGGTGGCTTGGCACTGGCCCGCGAACTTCGCCGCCAGCGCCCGCAGTTGCCGGTGATCCTTACTTCGGGCTTTAGCGATGCGATTGCCGAAGGCGGGCACCAAGGGTTCACCTTCCTGGCCAAACCCTACTCGGCAGAACAGGTGTGCCAGATGCTCGGGAAAGTACTCGGCCACTGATACCTTGCATCGCGATGGGCGATCAACGGCGCCGCGAAGCTCAAAACCACACGGACAAGACAAACCAAACCAGCCTCGCGTAGTCAGCTTATTTGCCCGGCTATCAAGCCTAGAGCCACGGTAATCATCGCCATCCCAGACACCCGCCCGACCAGCTTTGCCGCCCCCGGCCGGGTGCTCAGCACCGCTTTGGCGCCATAGCCGACCAGCGTGTAGATCACCAGCGAACTGCACAGGTGGACCAGCCCCAGCAACAAGATCTGCAACGGTACGGGCCAGCTCGACTGCGGGTCGGTGAACTGCGGCAGCAGGGCCAGGAACAGCAGGAATACCTTGGGGTTCAGGCCGCTGACGCAAAAACCCTTCAACGCCCAGCGCGAGCCCGACTCCCCCGCGCCACCCTGCCCGGCCGCCGGCAAGGACGGGCTGAGCAACAGGTTGCCGCCCAGCCACAGCAAATAGGTGCACCCCGCCAGGGTCAGCAAGGTCAGCGCCAACGGGTGACCAGCCAGCAGGCTGCCAACCCCGGCCGCCACCACCAGCGTGGCCAGGAAATGCCCCGACAACATCCCCGCCACCGCTGGCATCACCCAGCGACCGCGCATGCCTGCAGAGATGGCATAAGCCCAATCTGCACCCGGGGTAATCACGAACAGCATCGACACAGCCCAGAACGCTGTCAGCACACTGATAGCCACTTGAATCTTCCTTATCTACTGCATTGGGATGTCGAAAGATTACGGATTTCGCTTGGGGATTTTCTTTCGTATATTTCCCCTTAGCATTCATGAATTGGAAGATTCTTCCCAATGGATAGAACTGATCGAAAAATCCTTGCCGAGCTGCAAAAAGACGGGCGCCTGTCGGTAACCGAACTGGCCGACCGCGTAGGGCTCAGCCTGTCACCCTGCCATCGGCGTTTGAAGACACTGGAAGAGTCCGGAGCCATTCTGGGCTATCACGCACGGCTGGCACCTAGCGCCCTTGGGCTGAACTTTGCCGCGCTGGTATTCGTGACGCTACGCGAGGTAACCCGCCAGCCGGTGGCGGACTTTGAAACGGCACTGGCGCAGATCCCGCAGATTGTCGAAGCGCAGCGGCTGTTCGGCGACCCGGATTACCTGCTGCATGTGGTGGCCAAGGACCTGCCGGCGTTTCAGAAGCTGTATGACGAGCACCTGACCAGTATTCCCAATGTGAAACGCTTGAGCTCGACCTTGGTGATGAAGGAAGTGCTTCAGGATCGGTTGCTCCCCATGTAGCTGTTTCCTCTTGTGCCGGCCTCTTCGCGGGTAAACCCGCGCCTGCTGTAGGAGCGGGTTTACCCGCGAAGGGGCCGGCCCAGGCAACCTTTCATCTGCCCTGAAAACGCGCACATCGCACCAACCAAGCCCACCGTGATCCGGTTGCCACCCCCGCCGTCCCTCTACCCCAAGGCCTTCAGCCAGCTGGCACTCTCCTTGCTACCGTCACCCGCTTAAGCTTTTGTCAGCCTTAGTTTTTTTAACGCTTATGGGCACATATTTACTAATTTCTCGTTATCCCCGCGCCCCTCATCATCGCTCCAACAAGAACGCGTCGCCCACCGCCGGCACGCCCCCGGGCAGTTCCCAATGCCCTACCTTGCCTTGGAGTCAGTCATGACCAGTGCAGCCAATTCGGCACCCCTGATAGAAAAACACACGATCGGCTACGTGCCCCCGCAAGACCGCCATGGAAAGGTAAGGGATCTGTTCACACTCTGGTTCGGCGGCAACATCGCGCCGTTGCCCATCGTCACCGGCGCGCTGGGTGTGCAGCTGTTCCACCTGAACCTGGTATGGGGCATCGTCGCCATCCTTGTCGGCCACCTGGTCGGCGGGGTGCTGATGGCCCTTCACTCAGCCCAGGGCCCGCAAATGGGCATTCCGCAGATGATCCAGAGCCGCGCGCAGTTCGGCACCCTCGGCGCGCTGCTGGTGGTGGTGATCGCCGGCGTCATGTACATCGGCTTCTTCGCATCCAACATCGTCCTTGCCGGCAAGTCACTGCATGGCGTGGTCGACGCCGTTCCGGTACCGGTGGGCATCGTCATCGGTGCGCTGGGTTCAGGCATCATCGGCATCATCGGCTACCGCTTCATCCACGTGCTCAATCGCATTGGCACCTGGGTACTGGGCATCGGTATCGTGGTCGGCTTCGGCTACATCTTCACCCATGTACAAAGCGACGATTTCCTCACCCGTGGCAGCTTCAACCTGGCCGGCTGGCTGGCCACCGTGTCGCTGGCGGCGTTGTGGCAAATCGCCTTTGCGCCCTATGTGTCGGACTACTCGCGCTACCTGCCGGCAGATGTCAAAGTCAGTTCGACCTTCTGGACCACCTACCTGGGTTCGGCCCTGGGCTCAAGTCTGTCATTCATCTTCGGCGCCGTGGCCGTGCTGGCGATCCCGGCCGGCATGGACACCATGGACGCGGTCAAGCTGGCCACCGGCACGCTCGGCCCGATCATGCTGGTGCTGTTCCTGCTCAGCGTGATCAGCCATAACGCCCTCAACCTGTATGGTGCGGTGCTGTCGATCATCACCCTGGTGCAAACGTTCGCCTACCGCTGGATCCCCACCGCCAAAAGCCGGGCAGTGCTTTCGCTGATCGTGCTGTCGGCCTGCTGCGTGGTAGCGGTGTTCGCTTCGGCAGACTTCATCGGCCACTTCGTTGACATGGTGCTGGTACTGCTGGTGGTGCTGGTGCCGTGGACGGCGATCAACCTGATCGACTTCTACGCCATTCACAAAGGCGACTACGACATCCAGTCGATCTTCCAGGTCGATGGTGGGATCTATGGGCGCTACAACCCGCAGGCACTGATCGCCTACGCTGTGGGTATCGTGGTGCAGATACCGTTCATGAACACCCCGCTGTACGTCGGGCCGATTTCCGAGCACATCAACGGGGCTGACCTGTCGTGGCTGGTAGGGTTGGCGATCACCTCGCCGCTGTACTGGTGGCTGGCGAGCCGTGACAGTGCCTACCGTCGTCGGCAAACCAGCGCCAAGCTGGCAGCAGTGGCTTAAGCTGCACTGGCCATTCGCAGCACAAGGTGAACTGGCCTAAGATCCTGGAGACCTCTTGAGGGCGATAGGTTTCGCCCTCAAGAGGTTCCCGTCAAAGACTCATGTTTATCGAGACGAACGCTGAACGGCCTGGTGCTGGCGAGAACATCGCCTGGTCGTTGCCCCCCCAGAAGAAGTTGTCGTACCAGACGTATTCGTATTCACGGTCAAACAGATTTTTCACCTGCAAATCTACGCTGGTCGACGAGGTGACACGGTAACTGACACTGGCGTCCACGACAACGAAACCGCCGTACTTGCCCTGCTCGTTCAGCTCGTCGATGTAGTAGCTGCCCTGCGCCCGCCCCTGCGCACCGAACTTCCAGTCATCATTGTACCGGTAGTCGACACCCACATTGCTGATGTAGCGCGGGGTGGAAAATACCTCTTTGCCCGACAATGACTGGCCGTTTGCAGCGTAGGCCTTGACCACCTTGGCCTCCTGGATCGCGTGGGACGCCCATACCGTCCATTGATCGTCCAGCTGCGCACTGATCTGCATGTCCACGCCACGCCGGCGTGTTTCGCCAAGGCCGACCGTGGTGCCAGTGCTGGGCATGTTCGCGACTTCATCGGTCGCGTCCTGCTGCCACAGCGCAACCCGCGCCTGAGCGCCCGGGAATGGCTGAAACTTGATGCCCACTTCCTTGCCGGTGTTGATCGACGGGTCGTACGAGGCTTGCCCTGGCACCCTATAAGCTGGCCCGCCGGAGCCCGTAAGAATCTGGAAGGTACGCCCCCAGTTGGCGTACAGGTCGATCTCGGGCGTGAGGCTGTAGATTACGCTCAGCTTCGGCTGGCGGATCCAGCCATAATCCTGCAGGGATGCCTTGACACCGCCGAGCGTTTCGCTGTTACCCGAAAACTTGTCGACGCGCATGGCAGGAATGATCTTCAGCGCGTCGGTCGGCTGAATGACCGCCTGCACATAACCGCCAATATTGCGCAGGGTGTAAGTGTCGTCGTTCTGCACACGTGCCGGCGTGGCGTCGAAATCGGTCGGGATCCCGTAGCTGTAGCGCAGGCGACGATACTGGTTGTCCTGCTCCTCGTAGTTGATGCCGCCATCCAGCGTCAGCAGATCGTCAGCGCGCCAGGTCAGGTTGCTGAGCATCCCTCGCTGCTGTTCATCCCACTGCCGACGCTGGCGTGGCGCGTTGCCGGGCTGGTAATCGGTGAACGTGATGGTTCGATCATCGTTGTAGCTGTTGTAGTACAGCTTGCTGCTCAGACTCAGGTCGTCGTCGAGCTGCCAGTCGGCGTGCAGGCTCAGCTGCTTCATGTCACGATCGTCACCATCATTGGCGTTCTTGGCCGGCGATTGGGTACGGCTGGCGTGCAGTTGCTCGCGGGTGAGGAAGCCTGACTCTTGGGCCTGGTGGTGGTACAGGCGAGCGATCAGGCCAACACGGAAGTCTTGTTCGTCGTTGCTGACGAACCACTTGCCGCCGAGCGTGTATTTGTTGGATTCGCTGTGGTCGCGGTAACCGTTGCTGTCTTGCTTGGCGAGGATATAGTTCTGGGCGAAATTCCCCTCCTCGTGCCCGACCGCCAACTGCACTTCGCGCGTATCGAAGCTGCCGTAAGTCACACGGCTATCGACATAGTTTCCCCCCTGGCGGGTCGCGAAGTTGATGTTGCCGCCGATATTGTGCAGCCCATAGCGCGGATCGTTGGTACCGCGGACCACCTCGATGTACTCGATGTCCAGCGGGAAGATCATGTCGATGAAGCGCTGGTTGCCACTGTTGACGTTGCTCGGCACACCGTCGATCAGGGTCTTGATGCCGTTGATGTAGCCCTCACCATTGAACGCGCGGAAGGTGACCTTGCCGGACTCGGCACCTTGCCCCGTTTCGGTCAGCTGGATGCCCGGCATCTGCCCCAACAACTGCCAGCTGTTCATCACATTTTTGTCTCGCACCTGGTCGCCGCCCAGGACGTCGACCGACGTAAGCACATTTTCAGTGCTCAAGGCTGTACCGGCCGTTTGGGTGATATTCACTTCACCGAGGACGATGGTGGAGGTACCGGTCTGTTCGGCGAGGATTTCAGGTGTGAACATTGCCGTGAAGATGGCGAACGAGGCTGGGGTGAATCGCATGGAGGTTCCTGACGCGGGGTTGAGTGTGTATTGGCGCACAGATGAAGAAGGCAAGATCTGCGTCTGCCTTATGGCAAATGATGTTATACCATAACAACAAACACTGGCGTATCGGGATTTATTGACCCATAGCCGCCTCCTTCGAGAACAGTGGCGCACTGCCTTGCGAGCAATCCAGGATGGAACGCCCAGTCGGCGCGCCCCGCCAAGGCATGCCCAACACCTCAACACGCGTGACCTTTCCGAATTGCCCTCACCGGCGCACTTGCGGCCACCGGGGAGGCCTGCGAATGCCCACGCCCCTCCTTGACCTCGCTGGAGATGTCGGAGGCGGCTCAAAAAAATGGGCCGGCTTCAGAAGGCCGGCCCGTTTCGCTATTTAGAAGTTGAAGGTGTAGCGCATGATCAGGCGATTTTCATTAGCGCTGTCAGCGTAGGTCGAGCGGTTCGTGGAGTTACGCCACTGGAACGAAACACCCTTCGCCGGCCCACTCTGAATGACATAAGAGATATCAGTGACCCTCTCCCATTCTTTGCCCTCCTCCCCGTTGAGGCGGAGTGAAGCGGCTTGGCGGCTCGTCAACAGATCAGGATCGACATCATCACCTTTCATGTACCGGGTGGTGAACAGCAAGCCCGGTACACCCAAAGCAGCGAAATCAAAGTCGTATCTCGCAAACCACACTCGCTCGTTAGGGGCAGTGAATGTACTGACCAGCGATTCGCCGAACAAATAGGTATCCGCGCCGTTTACGAACGCAAACGAGGTGTCGCCCCAAGCCTTCTGGTAACCGCCGCCGATGGTGTGCCCCTTGATGCTGTAGGCGAAGTAGCTACTCAGCGTTCTGTTGTCCACCTCACCCAGTTTTTTGGAGCCCGTCTCGCTGGCATCGAACACGCGAACATCCGCGATCACATTGCCTTCCCACAACGGCTTGATGACTTTAATGCCGGCGAAGTAGGATTTATAGAGATCTTCAAGTTCGGCGGCGTGCAAACTGAAGGTCATGTCCTTCGCAGGCTTGAAGTCAAATGCCAGGTAGTTGTAGTGATCCGCCTCAACCGGGGCATAGCCAGTGGCTGTGAGTGATTCGAAATCGGTGGAATTACGCTGCTTCACTGCGTTGACCCTTGTAGCCGTTACCGTCAATTTATCGATGTCGTTGACGGTCAGCGAGCCACCGCGAAAGATCTGAGGCAGTAGGCGGCTATTATTACTCCAGAGTAGCGGCATCAGAGGGTTTACTCCCCCTATCCTCAATTCCGTCTTGCCCATCCTTGCTTTGGCGGTGGCCACGAACTTGCCGTATTCATCCTCAACATTCCTGTCGGAATCGTAGGCCAGCAGCCCTGATCCTGTTCTGTCCGGGCTGGAATCAAGCTTCACCCCCAGCAAGCCCATCGCATCAATACCGAAGCCCACCGGTCCTTCTGTAAAACCGGATTGCAGGTTCAAAATAAAGCCTTGCGCCCACTCATCGCGCTTGGACTGAGTGGCACCGTCATTGCGAAAATCGCGATTATAGTAGAAGTTTCGGAGCTCGAGACTGCCTTTGAAGTCTTCCACGAACGCGGCAGAAGCATAAGGCGCGACCAGCAGTGCTGCTGAACAAGCCAACGTTTTTTTAAAAGCAATAGACATCACAGGCACCTTGTTCTTGTTGTGTGCTTGAGCATGGACCGCAGCGAAGCGCCCCATGCAATGCCAGTCCTACAAATGGGTTAAGGCCCGCTTTAGCGGAATGATCGAAACAGCATCACCCTGCCCGACGCCAACCGTGGACAGGGCAGATGCCAGGTTTTTATTCAGAGTGAAAGGTAGTGAATGCACGCACGGGTTCACGGCCAGTAACCAGCGTGTTCTCAATGCTGCCATCATCGGCGTAACCCAAGCTCATCCCACAGACAAGCATTTGGCTCTTCGGTATTTCCAGCATTTCAGTGATGATGCTGTGATATTTAAGGAATGCTGCCTGCGGGCAGGTGTGCAAGCCTCTTCCCCGTGCGGCAATCATGAGGCTTTGCAGGAACATGCCATAGTCCAGCAGACTCCCTTCCTGGAGCACGCGGTCAATCGTGAAGAACAGGCCAACAGGCGCCCCGAAGAAGCGATAATTCCGGCCGTGTTGCTCGTGCATCCTTTGTTTATCGCTTCGACTGATGCCCAACAGGCTATAGAGCCCCCACCCTACCTCCCTGCGCCGTTCGATGTAGGGAGATGTCCACTCCCTGGGGTAATACGCGTAGGGATCAGAAAAGCGTTGGTCATCAGCCGGATGGTCATCAACCTCAGCAAGTGCTGCGGACAACCGTGCCTTCATATCACCGGTAACAACATGCACGTTCCAGGGCTGCAGGTTGACGCCTGTTGCGCTAAAGCGAGCAACGTTCAGCATCGTTTCGATTTCCTCTAGCGGAACTGGGGTTGGGAGGAACGACCTGATGCTCCGACGTGAGACAATTGCCCAGTCGATCAAACGGGCTGTTTCGTCCAAACCTACCGGTGATTTGCGCAAACGATCAATAAGCATACGTGGAACCTGTCTCTCAGAATTACGGTCAGGTCAGCTCGTGGGCAACCGTGGCCTTCTTCCTCACTACAGCCGAGTCCGAGCGAGATTGATTGATCATGGTCACTGCAACAGCCCCTATCAGGCCGGCGAGCGCGATTGCCATGAAGTTCTGCTCCAGCGGCAACGCCATCGACACCAAGGCACCAATCAAAACAGGTGCGACAATCGCCCCGACGCGACCGACCCCCGATGCAAAACCGACACCAGTCGAGCGGATGGTGGAGGGATAGAAATCGCCGGCGTATGCATAGGCCAGAAGCTGGGTGCCAAGGGTCGAGGCACCCACGATGAACACGACGACAAAGAGCAGTTCGGTGGAGCGGGTATATCCCAGCAAGGTGAGTGCGACCGCGCCCACTACATAGAACACCACCAAGACGTGCTTGATGCTGAATTTGTCGCTAAGCCATCCACCCAGAATTGCACCGAAGATCGAACCGAGGTTGAACACGATGACGAAATTCAGGGCTGAACCGAGGCTGAAGCCCGCCATGGCCATCAACTTGGTGAGCCACGAATTGAGTGCATACACCATGAACAGCCCGGTCATGAATGCCATCCAGATCATGACCGTGCTGTATCCACGGCCTTCCAGGAAGAGGCTTCGTACCGGCTTGTCTTGAGCAGAGATAATCTGCGGATTGCCAACGAGCTGCGTGTCATCCTTGATCACAAGGTCAGGACGAAGGCGACGCGCGATGACTTTCAACTCGTCTTGTCGACCCTGCTTCAACATAAAGCCGATAGAGTCGGGCATTGTCTTGAGAATGAAAGGAATCAAAACCACTGGCAGGACTGCCACGTAAAACACATATTGCCAACCGTAGCTTTCGATCAGTTGTTTACCCGTAAGCGCTACCAGAATCCCCCCCACCGAATAGCCTGCGAAAACGATGGTCACCAGCCGGGTGCGAACTTTCAAGGGTGAGAACTCACCCATCTGCGCCGTACAGATGGGCAACACACCGCCGATTCCCAAGCCGGCGATAAAGCGCATGATACTGAAGGTCAGCGGGCTGTCAGTGAACCCTGCCGCAGCGGTGAAAACGCTGAACAGCGCTACACACATCGCGATCATTTTCGGCCGGCCAATTCGATCTGCCAATGTGCCTAAAAAAATGGCGCCCAGCATTGTCCCAAACAATGCTGAGCCAGCCATTACCCCGGCGCTGGTTGCGTCAATTTGCATATCGGCCATGATGGCTGGCAGGGCAGCCCCCACCACTGCCAAGTCGTAACCATCGATAATCAGAATCAACACGCACCAGAACAGAATAATTCCATGAAAGCGGTTGAACTTCGACTCTTCGGTCAACGTGTACATATTCAAAGAACTCATACCGTGTCTCCTTCAATCTTATTGTTGTGTTTTTGAAGTCCACATACGTATAGCGATCTGGCACAACTCGACCACACGCACAGGTACGCATGGTTCCGGGTGTGAGTCGGGAGAGTTGAGAGGCACCAACTAGACGGCGCCCGAGGAAAATCGTAGGCCTTATGGCAAGCGCCAACCATGCCCAATGGCATCATTCTGCTTGACCGGAACGGGCAGTTTTGGAGCCCGATGGCTTCAGACTGAGTGTGATCAGCCCACGCGCAGAGGACTAGTTCCCTCGATGGCTACGCAACGAGCGTCTGTAAGCACCAGGGGTGATACCCGTCCATTTCTTGAATGCCCGGTGGAACGCACTGGTCTCAATGAAGCCAACCTCTGACGCAACGCCATCCACTGTCATACCTGCTCGGCACAGCAGACTGATGGAAATATCCCGCCTGAGATTGTCTTTGAGCCGTTGGTAGGTGAAACCCTCAGCATAGAGCCTTCGTTGCAGGGTGGAACTGGACATGCTCAAGTCGCGTGCGAGCTCATCGAGTTCAGGCCAGGTGTGGGGAGAGAGCAGTTTCAATCGCCGCCGGATCATAATGCTCGTACTGTCGTCGTTACGGTATTTCACAAGGAAGTTACTTGGCGTTCCTTTTAAAAAGGCAGGAAGAGAACCAGGTGTTTGGCAAACCTTGTACTCCAGAAAGCTCTTCTCGAAAACAGCGGTGGTTCTATCGGCCCTCCACTCGATTTCCTCACAAAAGCGCATTCGATAGTCGCTGTCGTCCACCGGCCGAGGAGGACGCATCGATAACTTCAAAATAGGGATGCGCCGGTCGCACAGCCAGCAAAGCAGGCCGTGCACGAGCACCAGCCAGGCACCGTAACAAAACACCCTTCGCAACTCACCATGATCATGAATGATAATTGCAGCATGCTCTCCCTCGCATTCCACCGCCCCGTAGATGTCATCAAGGGCAGTCCTGAGAAACGCCAGAATCCGTTTGAGCGCCTGTCCAAGGGTGTCGCAGCCGAGGGCCAACTGAGCCATCAGCTTGAAGCTACCTCTGCGAAGGGGGTGACTGTCTGCCGCAAAAAACTCATCGTCGAGCAAATCCGCTAACGCAATCCACAATCTGGAGAACGTACCAGCAGGTACCCTGGCATAGTTTTGGGCCAGCAACAGCGGATCAATATGTGCGTGGCGGAGTACAGTCGAAACATCCAGGCCACGCAGTTCTGCTCCTTGAAGTGCGTCCCGCACGAGGCTGATCGACGTGGTGCCTTTGTGGGCAGAAAAATCCATCCGGGGCTCCGTTGCTAACTTGATACCGAAGGCTGCCTTGCAAAGCATACAAGCCCACAGAACGTCTCTGTACCAATATCACTATGCCAGATGTCAACACTCCTTGTTTTTTATTGCAAAACGTTTTGGATCGCGCCCGCGAAGAGACCTTTACAATCAACCCACCTCTTGCATGGCAACACATAATTCAAGAAACCGCGAGGCAGCCCGCGAAGGCGTAGCCCCATGCGGCAACAGAATGGAGAAACGCCGCACCAGCGCCTGCGGCGCAACCTGCAACCGGTGCAGCGCCCCATCCTCATGACGAATGGACATCGCCGACACAAAGCCAACCCCCATCCCGGCGCGGACCGCCTCTTTTACCCCTTCAACGCCCGCGATCTCCAGCGCCACACGCATCGCCACGCCATCACGAGCAAACGCCCGCTCGACGATCTGCCGCACACCCGAGCCGCTTTCACGCAGCACCAACGGGTAGGCGCCGAGTTCCGCCAGCGTCTGCGGGCCACTGCCTGCCAGGGGGTGCACACGGGGCACAATCGCCACGATCTCGTCCTCGCGCCACGGCGTGACTTGCGTACCCAACGGCAACTCCTGCCCAGGCGGCCCCTCGATCAGGGCGATATCGACACTGTCCAGGGCGGCGACGATCTCCGCCGTGTTGCCATGCGAGGTGCTGACCAGCACATCCGGATAACGCCCGTGAAAATCGGCGATCAGGTAAGGCAGCAGGTAACTGGCGGGTGTGGTACTGGCGCCAACACGCAATGTGCCGCGCTCCAGCCCGCGCATGGCCTCGCGCAGCGCCTGGGCCTGGCGGAAGGTTTCGCGCAGGCGCTCGGCATGCGCCAGCAACTGATCACCGGCCGCTGTCAGCCGCACGCCGCGACCGGCACGTTGGTAAAGGGGTTCGCCAAACGCCTCTTGCAAGAGCTTGAGCTGGCCGGACACCGCCGGCTGCGACAGGTGCAGGGCTTGGGCCGCATGGCTGATGTTGCCGTGTTCGGCAACCGTGGCGAACGTTATCAGTTGCTCTGGGGTCATTCTTCAAAAATATCAGCTATTCGGATATTTGCCATCCTAAATTACGATTTTTTATAAGCTTATAACCAGATTAACGTAGGCCTTGTCGAAACACCTTTTCCGGAGGACTCACATGGCCACGGTTCCGTCCAACCCCGCCTTTGCCCCTACCCTCTCCACCCGAGGGCGGCTCAATGGCATTCTGTTCGTCGCGCTGTTCGCGGTCGCAGTCACGCAACTGGCGGCCATGCCCGCTATCGCCAACCTGGGCATCAGCCCGCTGATCGTGGGTATCGTCGCAGGTGCCTTGTATGGCAACGCGCTGCGTGACGGTGTACCGGCAAGCTGGGCAGCCGGTATCAACTTTTCCGCTCGCGGCCTGTTGCGTATCGCCGTGGCGTTCTTTGGTTTGCGGGTAAGCCTGCAGGAAATTGCCGAAGTCGGCTGGTCGGGGCTTATCGTATCGGTGCTGGTAGTCACCAGTACCCTGCTGATCGGCCTGTGGTGTGGCATGAAGGTGTTCAAGCTCGACCGCGATACCGCCTTGCTGACCGCCGCGGGTAGCGCCATCTGCGGCGCGGCCGCCGTGCTGGCATTCGAATCGGCGCTGCGCAGCGCCCCCCATAAAAGCGCCATGGCAGTCGGAAGCGTGGTGCTGTTCGGTACCTTGTCGATGTTCCTTTACCCACTGGCGATCAATGCCGGCTGGCTGCATCTGGATACCATGGGCGCCGGGCTGTTGCTGGGCGGCACTGTCCACGAAGTGGCTCAGGTGGTAGGCGCGGCCAGCAATGTCAGCCCCGAAGCCACGCACGTCGCCACCATCGTCAAGATGACCCGGGTCATGCTGCTGGTACCGGTACTGCTGGTGGTGGGCCTGTGGATCAGCCGTTCGCGCAAGGCTGGCCAGGCGCAGGGCAACGGGCGCATTGCCATGCCCTGGTTCGCTTTCGGCTTCCTGGCACTGGTCCTGGTGAATTCGCTGCACGTGCTGCCCGGCAGCGTGACCCAGGCAGTGAACAGCCTGGACACCTTTGCCTTGACCATGGCCATGACCGCGCTGGGAATGGAAACGCGCTTCAGCCAGATTCGCCAGGCTGGGCCACGGGCGCTGGCTACCGGGGCGATTCTGAACCTGTGGCTGGTTGGCGGGGGGCTGGCGATTACCCTGGGGGTGCAGAAGCTTTTGGGCTGATTCGAGACCGGGTTGGCTGCTTCGCGGGTAAACCCGTTCCTACAGGTGGGTGCTGCCTTGAAGACGGCAAGGCCCCTGTAGGAGCGGGTTCACCCGCGAAGCAGGCAGCTCGGTCTCAAGGTTTTTCACAACCCCCCTCGTTGCCGTCCACATTTCTCGGTATGGTGGTGCCAAAGAAGGATGTTTTACCCGCACAGGAAAGACTTAGATGCCTCAACGCCATGTCATCAATGCATCCGTCAGCCCCAAAGGCAGCCTGGAGACGCTGTCACAACGTGAAGTGCAGCAACTGAGTGAAGTCGGTACCGGCAGCCTTTACACACTGTTCCGCCAGTGCGCCCTGGCAATCCTCAACACTGGCGCCCATGTCGACAATGCCAAGACCATCCTTGAGGCCTACAAGGACTTCGAGGTGCGTATCCACCAACAGGACCGCGGCGTGCGCCTGGAGCTGCTCAATGCCCCGGCCGATGCCTTCGTCGATGGCGAAATGATCGCCAGCACCCGTGAAATGCTGTTCAGCGCCTTGCGCGACATCGTTTACACCGAAAGCGAGCTGGCCAGCCAGCGCATCGATCTGGAAAGCTCCCAGGGCATCACCGACTACGTTTTCCACCTGCTGCGCAACGCGCGCACCTTGCGCCCGGGCGTGGAGCCGAAGATGGTGGTGTGTTGGGGCGGCCACTCGATCAGCACCGAGGAATACCAGTACACCAAGAAGGTCGGCCACGAACTGGGCCTGCGCAAACTGGATGTCTGCACCGGCTGCGGCCCGGGCGTGATGAAAGGCCCGATGAAGGGCGCCACCATCGCTCACGCCAAGCAACGCATGCATGGCAGCCGCTACCTGGGCCTCACCGAGCCCGGCATCATCGCCGCCGAGGCGCCCAACCCGATCGTCAACGAACTGGTGATCCTGCCTGACATCGAAAAGCGCCTGGAGGCTTTCGTGCGTGTCGGCCACGGCATCATCATCTTCCCAGGCGGGGCCGGCACAGCGGAGGAGTTCCTGTACCTGCTGGGCATCCTCATGCACCCGGACAACGAGGACCTGCCGTTCCCGGTGGTGCTCACCGGCCCGCGCAGCGCCGAGCCTTATCTGCAACAGTTGCATGCTTTTGTCGGTGCCACGCTGGGAGAAGCCGCCCATCGCCTGTACGAAATCATCATCGACGACCCGGCGGAGGTCGCCCGGCACATGGTCGACGGCCTCAAAGCGGTCAAGCAGTTCCGCCGCGAGCGCAACGATGCCTTCCACTTCAACTGGCTGCTGAAGATCGAGGAGAGCTTCCAGCGACCGTTCGACCCGACCCACCAGGCCATGTCTGAACTGGACTTGCGCCGCGAGCTGCCGCCCCATGAACTGGCGGCCAACCTGCGCCGGGCGTTTTCCGGCATTGTCGCAGGCAACGTCAAGGACAAAGGCATCCGCCTGATCGAGGAACACGGGCCGTATCAGATCCACGGCGACAGCGCCGTACTGGACCCGCTGGGCCGGCTGCTGCAGGCATTCGTCGACCAGCACCGGATGAAGCTGCCCGGTGGCGCGGAGTATGTGCCGTGCTATCAGGTGGCAACCTGACCACGCTGTTTTGCTGATGACGGGCGTGGATGCCCGTCAAAGGCGGGGGCCGGGTGACGGGTGCGCCTGTACGGATCACCCACATGGGTTTCATGAAAGCTCAGCCACCCAGGTGGCTCGCTCACTGGCGGAGTTCAACCATCGCCCGCTCGAAAAACCGAATGCTGTCGCGTCCCCCACGTTTGGACTGGTACAGCGCCACATCCCCCTGCTCGATCAACGCCGCCAGGCTCGCCGGCGGCTGATCGAACACGTTGGCACCAATGCTCAAGGTAACCGCCTGGGGCGTAGGCACGGTCTTGTCGGCGTAATGCTGGAACTGCTCACGCAGCCCACTCCCCAGTTCCATGACCCGTTCACTGCTCGCGCCACTCAGCAAGATGACGAACTCATCCCCGCCCAACCGCGCCGCCAGCGAGCGCTCGGGCAGCGCCGTACGAATCATCTCGCTCAAGGCAATCAGCAATCGGTCGCCGGCTATATGCCCGTGCAGGTCGTTGACCAGTTTGAAGTTGTCGATGTCGATCAATAGCAATGCCCCGGGCTGCGCCGGGCTCACGTCCTTGAAGAAATGCCCCGCCCGCACCTCCAGTGCACGCCGGTTGTACAGCGCAGTCAGCGGGTCACGGGCTGCCAGCCGGGCAATGCGCTCTTCACGCCGATAACGTACGGTGCCGGTCATCGACAAGGCAATCAGCATGATCGCCATCGCGCCTTCCACCAGCGAAACCTGAATGATCAGCCCGCCAAAGGTCGCCAGGTCAATCAGCGTGCCTGGCGTGATCGCGATGGCTGCCTTGGCCACATAGAACAGCCCATGGATCAGCAACACATAGCGCAGTTGCACGGCCCCGACGCTCAGCGATTTGCCATGTGGCCGCAGCAGGAAGCTGGCCTTGAGCGTCAGCGAGGCCACCAACAGCGAGTTGACCATCAGCATCACCTTCGACCACTGCGGGCCCACGGGCAGCAGCAGCAAGGCGAACCAGACCACCACGATCATCAGCCAGGCGCGTGACAAGCGCTCCTGGGTGAAGCGCAGCACGCCGATCAGGAAAAACACGTGGGCCACCACCAGCAAGCCATTGGCGAACCAGATACCGATGAACAGCAAGCCGACCCCGCGCAACAATGCCAGGGTGCTACCAACCGTAATCGTGGCGAAACCCGCACTCCAGTACAGCAACGAGGGTTCGCGCACACTGCGCCATTCAATCGCCAGGTACAAGGCGGCCGCAGCGGCCAAAGCGACTGAAATAGTCAGCATCGTGGGTGGATCTAACGCCATATACGCATTGGCCTGTCTGGTTAACGGGAAAAGGCCCGACTGTATGCGATCGTGATCACGTTCAGAGGGGCCTTGCACGGTTGCCTGCACATTGTAATCCAGGCCCTGACAAAGGGCCGCGGGCAGCAATATCATAATGACATCAATGCGCAGTGCGCACCACTCTGGCCCTGTCGCTGGCTTGCCGGTGACAGGGCCAGTCCAGGTGCCGTCAGAGCACCCGTTTGATCAACGGTTCCAACCGGCTGTAGCGCAACCGGCGCAGAAACTTGCGCACTTGCTTGGGATGTTCGGCCTTCGCCCCCAGCGCCTCTGCCGAGCCGATTCTCGGCGCAAAGCGCCGCAGTTCGGTCAACTCTGCTTCCCGTGGCGCCAGCCATTGACCCTGCGGGTCGTCGATCAGCAGGCCGTTCTCCAGGTCCAGGTTGAACCCGCGCGGGTTCAGGTTGTTGCCGGTCAACAGCGAATAACGCTGGTCGATCCACACGCCCTTGGCATGGAAGGTATGCCCAGGATCGTTCCAGATGCGTACTTGCAGCTGGCCACTGGCAATCGCGGCGTGGCGGCGGCGGGCGAAGGCGCGCAGGTTGTCCTCATACAGATAGGGCAATGCTCCACTGGCACTGAACGGTTCGCCAGGGGCGATGTAGAAGTCGTTGGCGGTGCGGTCACCGACAATCAGTTCCACCCCAACCCCCCGCGCCAGGGCATGGTCAAGCTCGCGCATCACGACCTGCGGCGGGTTGAAATACGGCGTACTGATGATGATCTGCGTGCGCGCCACTGCCAGCAAGGCGCACAGCGCCCGGTTCAGTGGATTGCCACGGCCCACACCCAGCAACGGGATCACCTGCAGGCCCTGCCCCGTCACGCTGGCCGGTACCTCGTAGGCCATGCGCCGCAGCCGTGCGCGCAAGCGCCGAATGTCACCGCGCAAGCTGCGGGTAGAAGGTGGCGCCGGCAGGTCGAGGCGCGGTGTGGCGGTATGGTGCAGCAAACGCTGAACCAGGCCGACCATGGCATCAGCCAGTGCCGGTGACTGGAACAGGTGGTAGCGATCCAGGCGATAGCGGTCGAAACGATGCAGGTAGACATTGTTCAGACTGGCGCCGGTGTAGATCACGCAATCGTCGATGATGCTGCCTTTGAGGTGCAACACCCCGAACAGTTCGCGGGTCTGCACTGGCACGCCATGGATCGCGATGTCCAGCCCGCGCAACTGGCGCTGGGCCTGATACCAGGCGGCATTGCCCGGCTGACGCCCGGCCCCCAGCAGCCCGCGCCTGGCGCGGAACCAGTCGACCACGATGGTGATCTCCAGGCCTGGCCGCGCGGCCTTGGCCTGGTACAAGGCATCCAGCACTTCCTGGCCGGCCTCGTCCTCCTGCAGGTACAGCGCAACGATAACGATGCGCCGAGTCGCCGTACGGATACGCTCGAACAGGCAGGCGCGGTAAGCCCTGGCATCGGGCAGCACCTGTATCGCTTCGGGGGCCATGGCATAGCCTGGCAAGCCCGCCAGCATGGTTTCGGGGTTCACTGACGCTCACCTTCTCTGTGCAATCACTGTCGGCCCTGCCAGCCGGCGGGGCCATTCCTGGCCGCTGCATCCGGGGTGTATGATCGACCCCGCAACGACACATAACAACAAGAACCACGCGAGGCTCTGCTTTCTCACTGCCCCTGACCAACCAGGCCTCAGCTTGCACAGGAACAGCGCAATGGTCCACCCCGCTTCTGCAAACCTATCGCCGTCTATTGTAAAGGGTTGTTCGGCAAAGACCTTTGGCTTCCTGATTTTGCCCAATTTCACCACCATCGGCCTTGCGTCGGCGGTGGAGACCCTGCGCATGGCCAACCTGGCCGCGCGCAAGCCACTGTATCGCAGTGTACTGATCGCCGCAGACGACGCGCCGGTGGTGGCCAGCAACGGCATGCGCGTACTGCCCGACTACAACATCGCCAACGCCCCCGCGCTGGATGCCTTGCTGGTGGTCGGCGCCAACCCGATCGACCGAAGCCGTAGCAACCGCCCACTGATCGACTGGTTGCGCCAACTGGCCCGCCAGCGCTTGCCGCTGGGCGGTATCTGCACCGGTAGTTACCTGCTGGCCAAGGCCGAATTGCTCAAGGGTTACCGCTGCACCATCCACTGGGAAGACCTGCCGACGTTGCAGGCGCACTTCCCCGGTATCGTGATCTCCAGCCAGCTGTTCGAACTGGACCGCGACCGTTACACCTGCTCAGGCGGCGTGGCGGCCATGGACATGATGTTGCAACTGGTGGCCCGGGACACGGGCGGCCAGGACATCGCGGCCAAGGCCGCCGAACTGTTGCTGTGCGACCGCGTACGCGGTGAACGTGAGCGCCAGCGTGTGCCGCTGCGCACCCTGCTCGGCAGCGCCCAGCCCAAACTGAGCCAGGTGGTGGCGATCATGGAGGCCAATCTGGAGGAACCGCTGGGGCTGGAGGAACTGGCCAGCCTCAACGAAGTGACCGTGCGCCAACTGGAGCGGCTGTTCCACAAGTACCTGCAGCGCACGCCCAGCCAGTACTACCTGGAGCTGCGGTTGTCGCGGGCGCGGGAGTTACTGCTGCGCAGTGACGTGCAAGTCCGTGAGGTAGCGCTGGCTTGCGGCTTCAGTTCGCCTGCGCATTTCTCCAAGAGTTACAGCCGGTTCTTCGGGCTGTCGCCTTTAGGGGAGCGGCGGCAGGCCTCTCTCCATTGAATGGGGTCATGTACTGGCTTGGCTGGCCTCTTCGCGGGCAAGCCCGCTCCTGCACGCACATCGGTGGTCCGGCACAGGCCGTTGTAGGAGCGGGTTCACCCGCGAAAGGGCCGGGCCTGCTGGCCAATCTCCACCCGCCGCTCACCGTTGCCGCCGCCACCGTATTCGCGGGTAAACCCGCTCCTACAGGCGCGGGCTTGCCCGCGAAGAAGCCAGTGCAGGTCAACTAATCTTCAAGGGCCGCGTGCGCCGTCTCCCGACACATCAGCATGGCCACCAGCGCCACCAGTGCTGCCACCAGCAAGTAGCCTGCCGGGGCCAGCTTGCTGCCCGTCACCTGAATCAGCCAGGTGGCAATGAACGGCGCAGTCCCGCCAAACAACGAATTGGCCACATTGAAGCTCAAGGCAAACCCGCTGAAGCGCACCCGGGTCGGAAAGATTTCGGCCAGCAGGCACGGCAAGGTCCCGTCATTCATCGCCAGCATCGCACCGAAAAGGATCTGGATGGCCAGAATCACCAGCAGCGGCTGGCCGTCCAGCAGGCGAAACAACGGCACGGTCAACCCCAGGAACAACAGCGAGGCCACCACCAGCATGGTCTTGCGACCAAACTGGTCGGACAACCGTCCCATCAGGAAGATCAAGCCGATATAGGTGGCCAGCGACACCGTCGAGGCGATGAACGAATCCCGCTCGCTCATGCCCATTTCACTGGACAGGTAGGTCGGCATGTAACTGAGCAACAGGTAGAACGCAACCGCATTCAGGCAGGTGACACCTATGCCGATCGCCAGACTGCGCCGGTGCTGGCCCAGCAGTTCGCGCAGCGGCGTCGTGGCCATGCCGGCCTTGGTTTCCAGGCGCTGCTCCATCTCCAGGAACTTGGGCGTGTCCTGCAGGCTCATGCGGATATAGCGCCCTACCAGACCGAACGGCGCCGCCAGCAGGAAAGGCAGGCGCCAGCCCCACTCATGCAGGGCTTCACTGCTGAGCAGCTCATGCAGCACCGCGACGAACGCCGCACCGAACAACAACCCCGCTGCCGTGCTGGCTGGCACGATACTGGTGTACAAGCCACGCCGCCCAGGCGGCGCGTACTCGGCCAGGAACGCAGCGGCCCCGGCGTACTCACCCGAGGCGGAAAACCCCTGTACCAGGCGGATCAGCAAAAGCAAGGCCGGCGCCCACAGCCCGATCTGCGCATAGCCCGGCAACAAGCCGATGCAGAAGGTGGATACCGACATGATCAGGATCGACCACGACAGCGCGTTGCGCCGACCATGTCGGTCACCGAAATGGCCCCAGACGATGCCACCCAGCGGGCGTACCAGGAACGACAGGGCGAATACCGCGAAGGTGGCCAGCAAACCGGTGGTCTTGTCAGTTTGCGGGAAGAAGTTGGCGGCGATGATGGTGGCCAGATAGCCGTAGGCAGCGTAGTCGAACCACTCGACGAAGTTGCCCATGAAGCTGGCCCGGGCGGCCTTGCGCAGCGCCTGGCGTTCGGCGTTGTGCGCGGGGCCGGCGATAGCGGACGGGTCAAGGGTGGTGCTGGACATGACGGGTACCCTCTGGTTCTTTTAATTGGAGGCAGGGTCTGGTGGTCATACGGGGATCTTTTGTTGTCTGGGCCAGCCTTTTCGCGGGTGAACCCGCGCCTACGAAAACGGTGAAATCTTTGTAGGAGCGGGTTCACCCGCGAAGCAGCCGACGCCGATGCTTATTTGCGAATGATGTTGTGCTCCGGCCCATACGGGAACTTGGTGATGTTCTCGGCGCCGTTGTCGTTGACGATCAGGATGTCATGCTCGCGATAACCGCCCGCCCCCGGTCGCCCTTCAGGCAGCATGATCATCGGCTCGATCGACACCACCATGCCCGGCTCCAGCACGGTATCGATGTCCTCGCGCAGCTCCAGCCCCGCCTCGCGGCCGTAGTAATGGCTGAGCGTGCCGAACGAATGGCCATAGCCGAAGGTGCGGTACTGCAGCAGGTCGTGGCGCAGGAAGATCTCGTTCAGTTCGCGGGCGATATCGCTGCAGCGCATGCCCGGGCGCACCAGTTGCAGCCCGGCTTCGTGCACTTCGACGTTGGCCTGCCACAGGCGTAGGTACTCGTCCGGGCAGTGGTCAAGGAACAAGGTGCGCTCCAGCGCGGTGTAGTAGCCGGCGATCATGGGGAAACAGTTGAGGCTGAGGATCTCGCCCTTGCCCACACGGCGGCTGGTGACCGGGTTGTGCGCGCCATCGGTGTTGAGCCCGGACTGGAACCAGGTCCAGGTGTCCATCAGCTCGGCGTCCGGGAAGCGTTTGGCAATTTCGCGCACCATTGCCTGGGTGGCATGCAGTGCCACCTCGTACTCGGGCACATGCTCACGCAGGGCCTCGACCACTGCCGCCCCGCCGATGTCGGCCACCTGCGCACCGTGACGGATAAGCGCCTGCTCCTCGGCCGACTTGATCATGCGCATACGCATGCACGGCGCAGCGATGTCCACCAGCTCGGCCTTGGGGTAGCAGGCGGCGAATTTGCCGTGGTTTTGCAGGTTCAGGTGGTCGTACTCCACGCCAATGCGCGAGGCCAGCGGCAACGCTTGCTGGATGGCGACGAAATAGTTGTCGCGCTGCCAGTCGGTGTAGACGATGTTGTCAGTGCCCACCGTGCGCCGCCAGGGTTGCCCGCCGTCGATGTTGGCACTGATCGAGACCACCTTGTCCTGGGTGATCACCAGCGCATAAGGGCGGCCGAACGAGCAGTAGAGGAAATCGCTGTAATAGTTGACGTTGTGATACGAGGTGAAGATTGCCGCCTCGATGTCCTGCTCGGCCATATAGGCCCGCAGCCGGGCGTGGCGAGCAGCGTATTCCTGGGCGGAGAAGGTTGGATGCACCTTGTCGCCATTGCGGATTTTCAGGGTCTTGGGCATTTGCATGGTCGGGGTTCCTTGTCGTTGTGAGCACGCTGTTCAGGCCGGCCGCCTGAGAAGCATTGCAACAGAACCGACGAGGACACTTTTGTATCTATCCGACCTGGAATTGGCGGGATGACCACTGGCCAAGGGGGCGCTGAGCGCCCCCCGCCAGGCAACGCTATTTCAGATCAAAGCGGTCCAGCTCCATGACCTTCTGCCAGGCGGCTACAAAGTCCCGGACAAACTTGTCACCGCCATCACTGCTGGCATACACCTCGCTCAACGCCCGCAACTGGGCATGCGAACCGAACACCAGATCTACTCGGCTACCGCTCCACTTCACCTGCCCGGTCTTGCGGTCGCGGCCTTCAAAGGTCTCGTTGTCCGCCGAGGTCGGTTTCCACTCCACGCTCATATCCAGCAAGTT
Organism: Pseudomonas sp. zjy_15; assembly: GCF_043101865.1. NCBI lineage: Bacteria > Pseudomonadati > Pseudomonadota > Gammaproteobacteria > Pseudomonadales > Pseudomonadaceae > Pseudomonas > Pseudomonas sp. zjy_15. The sequence goes on along the minus strand of NZ_JBICII010000064.1, from coordinate 83,641 downwards.
GCGGAAGAAGTCGTTGCTCAGCGTCCCCGGCTTGTCGGTGAACACCCCGAGTTTGCTGCCACCATGGTTGGCACCGAGCACCCGCAGGCCACCGATCAGCACGGTCAGCTCTGGCGCGGTCAGGGTCAGCAACTGCGCCTTGTCCAGCAACAGTTTCTCGGCCTTGACGCTGTAACGTGCCTTGGTGAAGTTGCGGAAGCCATCGGCCAGCGGCTCCAGCACGGCGAACGACTCGACGTCGGTCTGCTCCTGGGACGCATCGACCCGCCCCGGGCGGAATCCTACGCTGCCGCTGTAACCGGCATCCTTGGCAGCTTTTTCGACTGCCGCGGTACCGGCCAGCACGATCAGGTCAGCCAGGGAAACCTTCTTGCCGCTGTTGTTGAACTCGGCCTGGATCTTCTCCAATGCCGCCAGCACCTTGTCCACGCCCTGGTTTGCAGCCCAGTCCTTCTGTGGGGCCAAGCGCAAACGCGCGCCGTTGGCACCACCGCGCTTGTCGGAGCCACGGAAGGTCGACGCGGATGCCCAGGCGGTGGAGACCAGTTCGCCCACGCTCAAACCCGAGGCCAGGATCCTGGACTTGAGGGTCGCGATGTCTTGCTCGCTGATCGTGGCTGGGTCGGCTTTGGGTAGCGGGTCTTGCCACAGCAACTCTTCATTGGGCATTTCCGGGCCCAGATAGCGCGCCAGCGGGCCCATGTCGCGGTGGATCAGCTTGTACCATGCACGGGCGAACGCATCCGCCAACTGGTCAGGGTTGTCTTTGAAACGGCGGGCGATCGGCTCGTAGATAGGGTCGAAGCGCAATGCCAGGTCGGAGGTCAACATCGACGGTGCATGCCTTTTACCGGGATCGTGTGCATCTGGCACCGTGCCTGCGCCTTTGCCGTCTTTCGGCCGCCACTGGTGCGCGCCGGCCGGGCTTTTGGTCAGCTCCCACTCAAAGTCGAACAGGTTATTCAGGTACTCGTTGCTCCATTGGGTCGGGGTGGAGGTCCAGATCACTTCCAGGCCACTGGTGATGGTATCCCCGCCTTTGCCGGAGCCAAACGTGTTGTGCCAGCCCAGGCCCTGCATCTCCAGGCCTGCCGCTTCCGGCTCGGGGCCGACGTTGTCGGCGGGGCCGGCACCGTGGGTCTTGCCGAACGCGTGCCCACCGGCGATCAAGGCCACGGTTTCTTCATCGTTCATGGCCATGCGACCAAAGGTTTCACGGATGTCCTTGCCTGAGGCTACGGGGTCGGGGTTACCTTCCGGGCCTTCCGGGTTCACGTAGATCAGGCCCATCTGCACGGCGGCCAGCGGGTTTTCCAGGTTACGCTCGGCCGACAGGTTGCGATTCTGCTCTTCACCATGCTTGGCCGGCTCGGCCACCAGGTCACCCTGCCCTGGCGCCTGCGCCTTGGCCTGATCCTTGCCGTAACGGGTATCGCCGCCCAGCCACTCCTTTTCCGACCCCCAGTACACGTCTTCGTCCGGCTCCCACACGTCGGCACGCCCGCCGGAGAAGCCGAAGGTCTTGAAGCCCATGGATTCGAGGGCAACATTACCGGTGAGTACGATCAGGTCGGCCCAGGAAATCTTGTTGCCGTACTTCTGCTTGATCGGCCACAGCAGGCGCCGGGCCTTGTCCAGGCTGACGTTGTCCGGCCAGCTGTTGAGCGGGGCGAAGCGTTGCTGGCCGGAGCCCGCCCCCCCACGGCCGTCACCAATGCGGTAGGTGCCGGCGCTGTGCCAGGCCATGCGGATGAACAGCGGGCCGTAGTGGCCGAAATCGGCCGGCCACCAGTCCTGCGAGTCGGTCATCAGGGCGGTCAGGTCTTTCTTCAGGGCCTGGAAGTCGAGGCTCTTGAACGCCTTGGCATAGTCGAAGTCCGGGTCAGGGCTGGACTTGGAGGAATGCTGGTGAAGAATTCTCAGGTTGAGCTGGTCAGGCCACCAGTCACGATTGGTGGTGCCGCCACCTGCGGTTTGATGGAACGGGCATTTCGATTCGTTCGACATCTGCGGGTACCTTTGGGTCGGTTATCCAGATTTCCGGTCTATGCCAGTGTTCTTTCAGCCGAGCGGGTGGGCTCGTACTACCCCTCATCAGGTGTACACGGGGCTTGCGAAGCTGTCACGCCGGGGGGCCACGGTCTTGCACACAGGTGCTGACGCGCTGCCCGGTCGCGGAATTCGCGGGGCCACGGGAAAGACTAGTCGAGCTTGGGCAGAGTTCTAATAGAGTGGCTGTTGGAGCCTGATAGGCTGGCTCTGTCAGGCACTGGCCTGTATCGACCGCTTCGCGATCAAGCCCGCGACGAGGCCGGCACATCCATACAAGGCACAAGGCCCGGCACCGTGCTTCAATACACAGCCATACCCTTTGCCCCGGACGCCGAGCCCTCATGAACCGCAACGACCTGCGCCGCGTCGACATGAACCTGCTGGTGCTGTTCGAAGCCCTGATGATCGAACGCAACCTGACCCGCGTCGGCGAAAAGCTGTTTATCACCCAATCCACCGTCAGCGCCGCCCTCGCCCGCCTGCGCGAACTGTTCGACGACCCGCTGCTGATACGCAACGGCCGGGCCATGGAACCCACGCCACGGGCCCTGCAGATCTTTGCCGAACTTGGCCCGGCCATGGACGTGATTTCCGCCGCCATCAGTCGCGCCCGCGAATTCGACCCGGCCAACAGCTGCAACGTGTTCCGCCTGGGGCTTTCCGATGATGCCGAGTTCGGCCTGTTTCCGGCTCTGCTGCAGGCCCTGCGTGAAGAGGCCCCGGAGATCAGCGTGGTAGTGCGGCGGGCCAACTTTCTGCTGATGCCCGGCTTGCTGGCCAGCGGCGAGATCTCGGTAGGCGTGAGCTATACCACCGACCTACCGGCCACCGCCAAACGCCGCAAGCTGCGCGACATCGGCGTACGGGTGCTGCGCGCCGACGACCGCCCGGGGCCGCTGACCCTCGACGAATACTGCGCCCGCCCGCATGTGATGGTGTCGTTCTCCGGTGACATGAGCGGCAACATCGACCTCGATCTGGCACGCATCGGTCGTTGCCGCAAGGTGGTGCTGGCGGTGCCGCAGTTCGGTAGCCTGCGCGCCCTGCTGCGCAACACCGAGCTGATCGCCACGGTGCCGGACTACGCCGCTTGCGCTCTCGCCGACGACGGCAGCCTGCGCGCCGACCCGGCGCCGTTCGACATCACCGAGGCCGAGCTGTCGATGGTCTGGAGCGGCGCCCAGGACAACGACCCCGCCGAGCGCTGGCTGCGCGACCGCATCCTGCAGTTCATGACCACGCAGTGATGCCCTCTTCGCAGCGCAACGCTGCGCCTACCGCCCGTACAGCCTGAAGCACGCGGCTACTATTTGCCGCGCTGCATCCACGCTGCACCGAGCCCGCTGAGACAGATCACCAAAATCCCTACCAGGCTCAGGGTATCCGGCACCTGGCTGTAGACCACGAAGCCAAGCAACCCGGCAAACACGATCTGGCAATAGCTGAACGGTGCCAGCAACGCTGGCGCTGCATGGCGGAAGGCCTGGGTCAACAGCAGGTGCGCAGTCATGCCAAAGCCGCCCAGTGCCAGCATCAACAGGGCATGGTCCCAGCGCGGGACCTCCCAGAAGAACGGCACCAGCGCACTCATCGCCAAGGTGTTGCACAACCCCGCATAGAAGTTGCTGGTGGTCGGGCTGTCATGCGCCGCCAGAATGCGCGTCAGCAACTGATAGAAGCAGAAGCCCAACGCCGAACCGAACGGATACAGAATGGCCGGGGTAAACATCGCCCCGCCAGGGTGCACCACCACCAGCACGCCAATAAAGCCCATCACCACCGCCACCCACTGCCCGACTGTCACTCGCTCTTTCAGCAGCGGCGCCGACAGCGCGGTGACCAGTACCGGGGCAAGAAAGTTGACGGCCGTGGCCTCCGCCAGTGGCAGGTACTGCAAGCCGGTCGTGAACAGCAGGCTGGTGCTCAGCAGGCTCAGGGCCCGCAAGGTCTGCAATACCGGCCGGCGGGTGCGCAACACGTTGAGCCCAGACTTGGGCAGGAAGATGCCGGCCATCAGCAACGTGTGCACCACATAACGCGCCCACACCACCATGACTATCGGGTACAGGCCACCCAGGAATTTGGACAAGGCATCGTGGCTGGCGAACAGGAACGTCGCCACCACCACCAACGCGATGCCGCGCAGGGGTTGGTTGACGCCGGACAGCGGTGTGCTGGAACTCATGGCTCTCTCGATGACGGCGCGGCAGCAAGCCGCGCCCGGGGAAGGACGCGCAGGCATTGCCCGGCGGATGTAACAGCTGGGATTCTAGAAGAGATGCCGCAGAATAAGGAAGTTCATTTGCCGCTTGCCCCGGCCAAGTGCAATTTCTGTTCGCTGATCGACCACTTTCCACCTGGCATGCATGGCCCGTGCACGGTTGATCGCTGACCATCGACCGACCCCTGCACCCTACAAGGAATTTACATGCAACGGCTCACCACCCGCACCGGCCTGGACCTGCCCGCCATCGGCCTGGGCACCTGGCCAATGACCGGCAGTGAATGCACCCAGGCCGTGCGCCAGGCACTGGACGTGGGTTACCGGCACATCGACACCGCCACCGCCTACGAAAACGAAGCGGCCGTTGGCCAGGCGCTGCGTGACAGCGCCGTGCCACGCGAGCAGATCCATCTGACCACCAAGGTCTGGTGGGACCGTCTGGCGCCCCAAGCCATGCGTCAGTCGCTGGAAGACAGCCTGCGCGCGCTGGGTACCGAACAGGTTGACCTGTTCCACATCCACTGGCCAGGCACAGACTGGGACCTGGCCCGCAGCATCGACACCCTGATAGCCCTGCGTGACGAAGGCAAGGCGCGCCACATTGGCGTGGCCAACTTCCCATTGGGGTTACTGCGCCAGGTGGTGGAAACCCTGGGCGCGCCGTTGTCGGCGATTCAGGTGGAGTACCATGTTCTGCTCAACCAGCAGCCGCTACTCGACTTCGCCCGCAGCCATGATTTGTTGCTCACCGCCTATACCCCGCTGGCACGCGGCCAGGCAGCGGCGCAGCCGGTGATCCAGGCGATTGCCCGCAAGCATGGCGTGCTGCCCAGCCAGGTAGCGCTGAAATGGCTGCTGGACCAGGACGGCGTGGCGGCGATCCCCAAAGCCAGCAGCCGCGAAAACCAGCTGGCCAACCTGGCCGCGTTGACCGTGCAGTTGGATGACGAAGACCGCGCAGCCATCGCCGGGCTGCCGAAAGACCAGCGCGTGGTTAGCCCGCCGTTTGCCCCGGACTGGAACAGCTGAGGCCGCCGCGCAAGTCATTGTTCTTGCGTGATGACCTGCTTCAACCGCTCGCTCGCCGGTGCCGGCCGCCCGTAAAAGTAGCCCTGGAAGTGCGAACAGCCTTCCGCCGCGAGCCGGCGCATCTGTTCCTCCGACTCCACGCCTTCGGCCGTGGTCTTGATCATCAGGCTGTTGGACAGCTCGGTAATGGCGCGAATGATCGACATGGCCTCGCGGCTGTCGCACATGTCATGCACAAACGACTTGTCGATCTTGATCCGGTCGAAGGGGAACGAGCGCAGGTAGCCCAGCGATGAGTAGCCCGTACCAAAGTCATCCAGTGAAATGGACACGCCCAGGTCTTTCAGGGCGCGCAAGGTGCGCACGTTTTCCTCGCTGTTGCCCAGCAGCACCGATTCGGTAATTTCCAGCTCCAGTCGCTGCGGCGGCAGGCCCGAGTCGGCCAGCGCGAGGGCGACGGTATGCACCAGATCGCCGTTCTTGAACTGCACCGCCGACAGGTTGACCGACACCGTCTGCTCACCGTCCCAGCTGGCCGCCTCCTGGCAGGCCAGATTCAGCGCACGGTTGCCCAACTCGTGGATCAACCCGGTTTCTTCGGCAATGGGGATGAAATCCATCGGCATGACCATGCCCCGGGTCGGGTGTTCCCAGCGCAGCAACGCCTCATAACCGGTAACGCTGCTGGTTTGATGATCGACTACCGGCTGGTAGTGCAGCTGCAACTGCCCCAGGTGCAGCGCTGTGCGCAGGTCGGTTTCCATCAGACGGCGCTGGCGGGCGGCAACGTCCAGTTCGACATCGAAGCATTCATAACGATTACGGCCGTTACGCTTGGCCTGGTACAGCGCCATGTCGGCATAGCCCAACAGCTGCTCTGCCTGGTCATTGTCATCAGGCGCGATGGCGATGCCGATGCTCACCCCCACCGCGAACTGATGCCCTTCGATCTGGAACGGCGGGCTGATGGCCTTGATCAGGCGTTGCGCGGTATTACATGCGGCATCCCGCCCTTCCAGGCCCGTCAGCACCACGGCAAACTCATCGCCACCCAGGCGGGCCAAGGTGTCGTGCTCACGCAGTTCGCGGCGCAGACGCTTGCCCAACTCGCGTAGCAGCTTGTCGCCAAAGGCATGGCCAAGGGAGTCGTTGATGTTTTTGAAGTTGTCCAGGTCCAGGCACAGGGCAGCGGTCAGCTTGGCGTTTTCGCTGCCGCGCAACAAGGCCTGACGCAGCCGTTCGTGGAAAAGCGTCCGGTTGGGCAGCCCGGTGAGCGCGTCATGGTGCGCCATGTGGTGAATCTGCGCATGGGCGGCCAGCTCTTCGGTGGCGTCTTCAGCCACGAACAACACGTAATCGGCCTGCCCCTCGCGGCTCTGGCTGAGCAGGGTACGGCTGCGCAGGGTGCGGGGGCCACGGGCAGTGTCGACGCGGGTTTCGGCTGCGTGCCCCTTGGTACTGCGGGCACCACGCACGAATTGCTGCTCCAGGTAGTCACCGGCAGCCGGTGCCAGGCATTCCCGGGGCAACTGGCCGATCATGCTGCGCTGCGGCCCGCCGAACAGGCGTTCGGCCTGCTGGTTGGCCAACAGGATGCGCTGGCTTTCCAGGTCCTGGACGATGACGCTCGCGGGAATGTTGGCAATGACCGAATCGAGAAACTGCGACAGCTTGGCCATCTCCTGGCTGTACTGCTCGGCCAGCTCTTTGGCCTGCAGCAGTTCGAGTTCCTGGCGGTGGCGTTCGGAAATGTCGCGGGTGACCTTGGCGAAACCCACCAGGTGTCCGGCATCGTCGTATACCGCTTCGATGACCACATGGGCGTGGAAGGCCGTACCGTCCTTGCGCAGACGCACGCCCGTTTCTTCAAAGCGTCCGGTGCTGCGCGCCTGCTCCAGGTTTAACGTCGGCAACCCGGCTGCGCGCTCGCCATCGGTGTAGAACACCGAGTAGTGCTGGCCGACGATCTCATCGGCATGGTACCCCTTGGCGCGCTGGGCGCCGGGGTTCCAGTTGGCGACGATACCTTCAGGGGTAAGCAGGTAGATGGCATAATCCACCACGCTCTGGATCAATAGCCGGTACATGATGTCGGGGTTTGCTGCGAGCGACATGAACTTTACCTGAACCTTCGAAACGCATGAAAAGGGACCCGGCAAGCGGCGGCCGAGTCTTGGAAAGCGATAATGGCATTATGCTGCCCATGAAAATTTTGTGAAGCAACTCACAAAAATGACGCTTCCCCTTATCAGGACGAACGAAAGCGCACCAACCCTCAATGGCGGGTGCCGGTCACCAGAAAATTGAGCAAGTCCGGCTCATCCCCCAAGGCGATAGCCTGCGCCGGCCGCGGCAGGTTGGCCAGCACTGCATTGCAGAAAGCCACAGCGGCCAGATCCTGTGCATAGCAGCGCAGCAGCCAGTCACCCTCGCCCCCCAGCAACTGCAACGCCACCGCCTGGCCGATGCCCTGGCGGCGGTACTTCTTCAAGATGAACAGGTCGGCAAGCTCCTGCGCATCGATGCCAGGCAGTTCGCTGCGCTCGACCAGCACGAAGCCGGCGATGAACCCGTCTGCCAGCACCAGATACGCGCCCCAGCCGTCGTCCTGCCAGTAGCGTTGCAGGTGCTCCTCATGGATGTAGAAGCGGCCGTCCGCCTCAACGTCTTCCTGTTCCCAGTCGGAGGACTCGTAGCAATAGAACTGGTAGAGATTGCGGATCAGCGGAGCCTGTTCGATGGTGGTTGGCAGCAGCGCGAGGGGGAGCATGGTGTGGGGCCTGAGCAAAAGGACGATTCTAGGCTCTGTACGAAAAGCCTTGATACTTGTTCATGCTGCGTTGAAAACAGCCTCGGAATGCTCATGTACTCCAGTACACTCCGCTTCCTCGGCTGTTTTCGCCTTGCCTGACCTGCGTCTCAAGACTTTTCGTACAGAGCCTAGATCACCAGGCCCTTGCAGCAAAAAGCCCGGGACCTCCCCGCACGGAAAGCCCCAGGCAAAATCACAGTGACAAAACCTCGGACTCAGCCCTCCTGCAACGCCCGCGGCCGATGGCTTCGCGCCTCGGCGTCAGGCGACCTGGCACCCTGCAAGCGGAAGTCGAATGACAGCTCGGCAAAGCGCTCGCCTTGCACACCGCGGTCGCGCGCCGCCGCCGCATCCTCGACAAAACGCAGTTCGCCGATCAGCCCGTCACGGGTGGCATAGGCAAAGTCGTCCCACAGGTACTTGTCGCCCGCAAAGTTGATCTGCGTGGTCAGGTGGCGGTGCCCTGGTGCCGAAATGAAGAAGTGCACGTGCGCCGGGCGCTGGCCGTGGCGGCCGAGCAGGTCCAGGCATTCCTGGGTTGGGCCCTGCGGGTCGCAACCATACCCCGATGGCACGATCGAGCGCGCGCGGTAGCGGCCCTCGGCATCGGTGATGATACGCCGGCGCAGGTTGAACTCGGATTGTGTCGAATCGAAGTACGAATAGGTGCCTTGGGTGTTGGCGTGCCACAGGTCGACGGTGGCACCGGCCAACGGCTTGCCGTCGGCATCGAACACCTGGCCCTGAAGGAACATCACCACGCCCGGGTCAGTGCCGTCGTCCATGCGCACTTCGCCCTGGGCCAGCGGCGCCCCGGCAACATACAGCGGGCCTTCGATGGTGCGCGGGGTGCCGCCGCCAAGGCCGGCTTCGGCGTCCTTGGCATCCTGCAGCAGGTCGAGGAAGTGCTCGATGCCCAGCCCAGCAGCCAGCAGGCCCGCCTCGTTACGACCGCCCAGGCGGTTGAGGTAGTCGACGGCGTGCCAGAACTCGTCCTCGGTGATTTCCAGGTCTTCGATCAGCCGAGCGGTGTCTTGCAGCACGCGCAGAATGATCTGCTTGAAGCGCGGGTTTCCTTCGGCATGGTCCAGGCCAGCCACCTGGTTGAAGAAGGCTTGAATGTCGGCAGTGTGGGAAATTTTCACGGTCATCGTGCTTACCTCGTATTGTTCTTGTCAGGCATACAGGTGCGAATCAGCGATCGTCGCTGTGGATAGACGAGGGATGCCGACACAGGCCGTCGACCTCGATGTCCATGTACGGGAACAGCGGCAGCTGCATCAGCGTGTCATGCAACGCCTCGACGCTGGGCACATCGAACACGCTGTAGTTGGCGTAATGCCCGGCAATGCGCCACAGGTGACGCCAGATGCCTTCGCGCTGCAGGCGCTGAGCCAGTTCCTTTTCGTCGGCCTTGAGCTGGGCGGCCTTGGCCGGGTCCATGTCGACCGGCAGCTTCACGGTCATCTTCACGTGGAACAACATGGTTATCTCCTTGCTTGCTGATCAGCGACGGGCGAAGCGCGCCAGGCGCTGTTCGTCCAACGTCAGGCCCAGGCCTGGGGTATGGGGGATGTGCAGCTGGAAGTCGCGGTATTGCGGCGGCTCGTTGACGATCTCCTCGGTCAGCAGCAGCGGCCCGAACAGCTCCGTACCCCAGGTGAGCTGGCGCAGGGTGAGGAATGCATGGGCCGAAGCCAGGGTGCCGATCGAACCTTCGAGCATGGTGCCGCCGTACAAGGCGATGCCAGCGGCCTCGGCGATCTGTGCAGTGCGCAGCACCGCGCGCGGGCCACCATTCTTGGCGATTTTCAGGGCGAAGATGCTGGCGGCGCCGTCGGCGGCCAGGCTGAAGGCGTCCTCGACGCTTTCGATCGACTCATCGGCCATGATCGGTGCCGGGCTGCGCTGGTTCAGGCGCACCTGGCCACCGCGGTTGACGCGCGAAATCGGCTGCTCGATCAGGTCGATGCCGTTGTCGCCCAGTACCTGACAGGCGCGGATGGCCTGGGACTCGTCCCAATACTGGTTGACGTCGACCCGCACGCTGGCGCTGTCACCCAGCTCGCGCTTGATCGCGACCACGTGCTTGAGGTCCTGGGCCACCGGGTTGGCGCCGATTTTCAGCTTGAACACCCGGTGCCGGCGAATGTCCAGCATGTGCTGGGCTTCGGCGATATCGCGAGCGGTGTCGCCGCTGGCCAGGGTCCAGGCCACTTCCAGGCTGTCACGCACGCGCCCCCCCAGCAGTTCGCTGACCGGCAGGCCCAGGCGTTTGCCCTGGGCGTCGAGCAAGGCGCTTTCGATGCCGGACTTGGCGAAGGTGTTGCCCTTGGCCAGCTTGTCCAGCTTGAGCATGGCGGCGTTGATGTTGTCTGCTGGCAGGCCGATCAGCGCCGGGGCGAGGTGCGCGTCGATATTGGCCTTGATGCCTTCGGGGCTTTCGTAGCCATAAGCCAGGCCACCGATGGTGGTGGCTTCGCCGATGCCTTCCACGCCATCGCTGCAGCGCAGGCGCAATACCACCAGGGTCTGCTGCTGCATGGTGTGCATCGCCAGCTTGTGCGGGCGAATGGTCGGGAGATCGACGATAATTGCATCTATGTGTTCAATCAGCGCGCTTGTCATTGTTGCCAGGTCCCGTCAGGTCGGGCTTTCAGTTGCAGGCCCGAGTGATGCGTTTACTTGATTGTTGAAGGATTGCGCGAGACCCTGACGACCGTCCAATATCAAATGAATCTCCCACCATACCCTGGAGGTCTGATGGAGCTGCGCCACCTGCGTTACTTCAAAGTCTTGGCCGAGACCCTGAACTTCACCCGCGCCGCCGAGCTGCTGCACATCGCCCAGCCACCACTGAGTCGGCAGATCAGCCAACTGGAGGACCAGCTCGGTACCCTGCTGGTGGTGCGCGAACGTCCGCTGCGGCTGACCGAAGCCGGCCGCTTCTTCTACGAGCAGACCTGCACTGTGCTGCAGCAGTTGCAGAACATCAGCGACAACACCCGCCGCATCGGCCAGGGCCAGCGCCAGTGGCTGGGCATCGGCTTTGCGCCCTCCACCCTGTACACCGTGCTGCCGGAGCTGATCCGCGAGCTGCGCCAGGACAGCGAGCTGGAACTGGGCCTGAACGAGATGACCACCTTGCAACAGGTGGAGGCGCTGAAAAGCGGGCGTATCGACATTGGCTTCGGGCGCATTCGCATCGACGACCCAGTGATTCACCAGCAGGTGCTGTGCGAGGACCCACTGGTGGCCGTGCTGCCCAAGGGCCACCCCCTGGCGGGCCGCCCGCTCAGCCTGGCCCAACTGGCTGGCGAAGCGTTCATCCTCTACCCGGCCAATCCCCGGCCCAGCTATGCCGACCACGTGCTGGCGCTGTTCGCCCACCACGGCATGAGCATTCGTGTCAGCCAGTGGGCCAACGAATTGCAGACCGCCATCGGCCTGGTAGCGGTTGGCGTCGGCGTGACTCTGGTGCCGGCATCGGTACAGCAGCAGCACCGTACCGATATCGAGTATGTCGACCTGCTTGATAGCGGCGCCGTCAGCCCGATCATCCTCAGCCGACGCAAGGGTGATGTAAGCCCGATCGTGCAGCGGTGCCTGGCGTTGATCGAGCAACAGGCCATATGAACACACCATGCACCTTGTGGGAGCGGGCGCGCCCCACAGGGACTGTATAGCCCTGCCCCATTGCCTATGCGTGCCCCGTATACCCATCGGTATATGGATGTTCCCGATGATCTGTTTCATGCTCCAGCACGCGAATCGCGAAACGCCCGGGCTCAAGACAGTCAATCAAAAATCATCGGGAGTCGAACATGGCTGGACGTCTTAACGGCAAGGTGGCGCTGATTACTGGCGGTGCGGGCGGCTGCGGGCTGGCCGCATCGGAGCTGTTCGCGGCAGAAGGGGCCAGGGTGGGCATTGTCGACCTGCCCGGCAGCAAGGGCGCCGAAGTTGCAAGGCGATTGCGTGATGCAGGTTACCAGGCCATCTTCGCTGCCGCCGATGTCTCGGACGCACAGCAAGTGAAGGCCGCGGTGGCGGCCGTAGAAGAGGCCTTCGGCCACATCACCGTGCTGATGAACCACGCGGGCATCCTGTCGGCCATGCCCTTCCTGGAAACCAGTGAAGAAGAATGGGACCGGATCATGGCCGTGAACGTGAAGAGCATGTTCCTGGTCACCGGCGCGGTGTTGCCGGGCATGCTTGCGGCCGGCGGCGGCAGTATCGTCTGCACCTCATCAATCTCGGCAGTGGTGGGCACGCCGATGGAGGTGCTGTATTGCACCAGCAAGGGTGCCACGCATATGTTCGCCCGGGCCATCGCTGTGGAGTTTCGCGACCGAGGCATTCGCGCCAATGCCATCTGCCCGGGCTTCATCGCCACCGCCCACGGCCTGCGCGAGATCGACATGTTGCGCAAGCATGGCGTAGACGTCAGCGAACAGGCCATCGCTGCCGCCCAGGGGCGCTTGTGCCAACCCTCGGAAGTCGCCAGCGCAGCCTTGTTCCTGGCCAGTGACGACGCCAGTTTCGTCAACGGCGCGCACCTGTTTGCCGACAATGGCTACACCGCCCTCTGATTACAAGAACAACCGGCAGGAGAACGATGTGAGCACCTCTTCCAACAACATGCATATCAACGAATTCGGCCTTGAACACGCGCACTGGCGCAACTGGGCCGGAAACCAGTCCTGCATCCGTGCAGCACGCGGGGCACCGGCCAGCGAGGACGAATTGTGCTCAATGGTCAGCCAGGCCAGCAGCAATGGCATGAACGTGCGCGTGGCCGGCTCGGGGCATTCCTTCACCCCGGTGGCACTGACCAATGGCCTGCACCTGACCCTGGCCAACATGAGCGGCGTACGCCATGTCGACCACGAGAAAAAGCGCGTCACCGCTGCCGCCGGCACCACCATCAATGCCTTGGGCAAGACATTGCGTGCCGCCGGGTTGTCAATGGTCAACCAGGGCGACATCGACAGCCAGTCTATTGCAGGCGCATTGACTACCGGTACCCACGGCACCGGTCTGACCCTCGGCAACCTGGCCTCGTCGATTGTCGGCATGAAGCTGGTGCAACCCGATGGCGAAATACTCGTGGTCGACGAAAGCACCCCCGACCTGCTACAGGCGGGCCGGGTGTCGCTGGGCGTACTGGGCATTGTTTCAGAACTGACCTTGCAGGTGACCGACAGCTTCAACCTGCACGAGCGCATCTGGCGCGAAGACTTCGAAAGCGTGATGGAAAAGCACGACGAACTGGCACGCAAACACCGCCACTTCAGCTTCTTCTGGTGCCCCTACGAGCAAAGCCGCCATTGCTATTGCCTACCCGATACCGCCGCCACCTCTACAAGCGGGCGCACCACCGATGTCTGCGAAGTGAAGGTCATGGACATCACCGACCACCCGATCTGGGAAAGCGAGTTCGAGAAAGTGGCCTACAGCTCGGATGTGTACCCGATCGAGTACCTGCCCAACTTTCACGAGCTGGAATACGCTGTGCCGTTGCGCCACAGCAAGGAAGCGTTGCGGGCCGTGCGCAAGCTGATGCTGGAGGACTTCCCCGAGGCCATCTACCCCATCGAGTACCGCTTTACTGCCGGAGACGGGGCGTGGATGAGCCCATTCTTCGAGCAGGACAGCGTGACCATTTCGGTGTCCGGCCAGCCGGGTACCGACTACTGGGACTATCTGCGGGCGGTGGATCAGATCCTGCGTTCCTATGGCGCCAGGCCGCACTGGGGCAAGCTGCATTTCCTGACGGGTGAAGATGTGAGTGCAATATACCCGCGTGCCGAGGACTTCCGTAAGCTGCGCCGCCAGCTCGATCCGCAAGGGATCTACCTCAGCGAGCACCTGAGTCCGCTGTTCAGGTGACCTGTACCTGATACAGCAAGGGGCTGCTTTGCAGCCCCTTGCTGTATCAGCCCTTGGCCAGATAATCGATAAACAGGCGAAACAGTTCGGCGTTGGATGAAATTTCCAGGCGCTGATAGATGTTGTGCTTGTGCACCTTTACCGTCCCATCGGAAATATTCAGCTGCCGCGCAATCGACGCATTGCTGTGCCCCTGTAACAACAACTTGGCGATAAGGCGCTGGGTTTCAGTCAGTTGCCCTTGCAAGATCTCTACGAAGGCGTCCTCCAGCACCACCCCCTCTGGTGCCGCGCGCAGGATATCAGCGTAACGCAATCGACAGTGCTGACCAAAAACCGAAGCCAGCAGCGGCGACATTGCCGCCAACAGCTCCATTTCCCCTGCATCGAAATCCCCACTGCCGTGGTTGCGCATCAGCGAATAGACGATCGCCAACTGGGGCCGCAGGGGAATGATGAAGCCCACCTCATCCACCGCCGTCCCATAGTCGGACGACACACAGGGGTGGATGTCCTTGGAAATGGCAAACCCTGAAGAGAAGAAGCAGTCAGGTGCCAGTTCGCTCATGCGCCATAGCCCGGATGGGTGCTCGTTGACGCAAGCAACGTAGAACGGGTCAAGCAGGTAGCCGCCGCGCACGTAGGCGTTCAACGTACGCTCCGTGACCGTACGGTTATACCCGTTATGCACCAGCAGTGCTGGTTGATTGAACTGGAACAGGTAGGCGCAACTCATGTCGAACGTCAGCTTGCTGCGCAGCCACGCATCCAGCGCCGGTCCCAGCTGTTCGCTGCCGATCGCCTCGATCACCGCTGCCAACTCGTTTGCCTCATCTTTTGTCATTGCTCACCACACGCTCATGCACCGAAGGCCTGCATGACCTTACCGCCTTGATCGGTTAAAAACACAAAATCCGGAGCGCCCAGGACGCTCCGGATCATGCGCATGACGCTTTTGCTCAGGACGGCTCGGCCACCCCCTTGCAGACACCTGCGGCAGCGTCCTGACGTCCCAGCTCCTGCGCCTTGGGCACCGCCAGCCAACTGGCCAGCAGCATGGCGATCAGGCCGCCACTGAGTTTGCCTATCATCAACGGCAGTATCAGCGAGGGCTGGAAGTTGGCGGAGAAGGCCATGTGGTCGCCAAAGGTGAACGCGGCGCACACAGAGAAAGCGATCACCAATACCTTGTCCTTGGGCGGCATTTCGCTGACCAAGCGAAACATGGCCAGGATATTCGCCGAGGCCGCCAATACCCCGGCCGCACCGACACCAGACATGCCAAAGCGCGAGGCCACCCGTTCGATTGGCCGCGCCAGGAAGCGCTTGAGCAAGTGCACCATGGGGAACGCCCCGCACAGCATCAGGCCGATGTAGCCAGCAATTTCCAAGGCGCGAAACTGATCATCGGCATCGGCGATGATCGGCGCAAAACCCCAGCTGCCGAACAGGTGGCTGAACAGGCCGGTGAAGTACTGCACGATGGACGCTACCAGCACCAACACCACGGCGATGTACATGAACTGGCCGAGCTTGAGGAACAGGTACACCATCAGTGTGGGGAAGTAGCGCAATGCCGCTGCCAGGGCAATGCAAAACAGGATCAACGGCATCAGGTTGCGCAGCAGCATTGCCCAGGTGAAGTGCAGTGCCTGGGTAGCGGCGCCAGTGGTAGCGATGTCCGGACGCACGCTCAGGCCAAGCGCCTGCATGGTCATGGCAATGATCATGATGCTCAGCGGAATGGTCAGCAGCCCGGCCATGATCCCCAGTGCCATGTACTTGTGGTCGGCCTTGTGCAGCATGGCCAGCCCGACCGGAATGACGAAGATGATGGTGGCGCCGCACTGAAAGCCGGTGATCAGGCCGAGGATCCAGCCTTCCTGGCTTTGCGCCAGCGCTTTGGCTAACTGGTAGCCGCCCATGTCCGAGGCGATGAAGATGGGACCGGCAATGCCAGGGTCGGCCCCGATGGCCTGGAACAGTGGCGCGATCACATGACTGATACCTGCTGAAATGTACGGGATCGCCGCCATGATGCCGGCTACCGGGATAAAGATGGGGCCGATGCTGTGCAGGCCGGCGATGAACTCCTGGCCCAGCTCGCCTTCAGGGTTGTAGATGGATGCCACGGCACCCAGTACCGCGCACACCATGATGACGTAGATGACATAGGTGCCGATGCTTTCCATTTGCCGCCTCATTTTTAGAGTTTTGGGTTGGCAGGACTGAAATGTAACGGGGCATCGTTGTTGTTATGGCTTGAGCATGGCGCGCCCCGTCGAGGGTTAAGCTATGCGGCAAGGTGCAGGGCTGTCCATATACCGGGAGGTATAGAAAATTGATCACCGCGTTACGCTAAGGATTTCCAGCTGATCACCGCGTAACCAGTCGATAAACCGTGCAAACAACTCCGATTGCGAGTTGATCTCAAGTTTCATGTACAGGTTCTTGCGGTGCATGCGCACGGTCTCCGGCGAGATACCCAGCTCCAGCGCGGTAGATTTCACCGAGTGCCCGCGCAAGATCATGTGCGCCACTTCCCGCTCGCGGTCGGTCAGCACCTGGCAGCCAAAGCTGTCGAACGCTGCCTGCAGGCTGCTGCGCTCGGTTGATGCAGCGCCCGGTTCCAGGTTGTGCCGGGCATAGCGCCCCAGCAGTTCGCGTACCATCGGCTCCAGTGCACGCAACAGGTCGACCTGCCCGGCATTCAGGCGGGTGCCGCTACAGCCCTGGAACAGGCTCAGCGACAGCTTGCGGCCTGCGCTGAGGTCGACGATGTAGTAGCTGTCCTCACTGCAACCTGTACCCAGGTAATAGGCCTTGTAGTAGTCGCTGTCGAAGAAGTTGTCGGGGGCGATTTCCTGCAGGTGGTAGAAGCCTTCGGCCAGGCCGCTTTGCACGGCAAGGCAGAAAGGGTCCAGCAGGTAGCCGGCACTGAAATAGCGCTCCAGCACGGCGGCCCGGTGCCGTTCGGGGATGCCTTGCTGGTACAGCAACTGCGGTGCCCGCCCCTGGCACTCAAGGCTGATCATCATCGATTCCACCTGCACCAACTGGCCGATGGCAGCGGCCACATACGCCAGCGCCTCGGGGGTTTCGCCATGGGCCAGGGCGCGTTGCAACGCCGCGTGCCACTGCTGCAGCGCGCCCATTGTGAGGGTAAGCGGGGTGTCGGGAGAGGCCTGGGTCATGCCCGGCAGTCTAGCCTGCCAGGCACGCCCGCGCACAGCCCTTTGCGCCAGGTTCATCGGCCTTGGTACAGGCCAAGCGCAGTGAGTTCACGCGCGGTTTCGATGATGCACTGGCGCAGGGTCTCGACGATCTCGTCCACCTGTGCATGGGTGATGATCAACGGAGGCGACATCACGTTCAGGTGCATGATCGGACGCACCAGCAAGCCTTTTCCCTGCGCCTTGCTGTGGATGCGTTCGCCGATGTTCACCTCATCGACGAACAGTGCCTTGCTGGCCTTGTTGGCGACGAACTCGACACAGGCCATCAGCTTCATGCAGCGCACATCACCCACCAGCGGCAGCTCGCGCAGGCTCTGCAAACGTTGCTCAAGGTACCCCCCCACGTCCTTGACATGATCGAGCAGTTGCTCGCGCTCGATGATCTCGATGTTCTTAAGCGCCGCCGTGCAACACACCGGGTGGCCGCTGTAGGTGAAACCGTGGGTGAAGCAACGGCCCTTGCCCGGCTCGGCAATCACTTGCCAGATGCGCTCGGAAAAAATACACGCACCCAGCGGCAGGTACGCCGAGGTCAGGCCTTTGGCGGTGGTGATGATGTCAGGGACGACGCCAAACAGTTCCTCACTGGCGAAGAAGGTGCCCAGGCGCCCGAACGAGGTCACCACTTCGTCGGCGACGAACAGGATGTCGTAGGTCTGGCACAGCTGCCACATGCGCTGGAAGTACCCCTCGGGCGGAATGATCACCCCGCCCGAGCCCATGATCGGCTCGGCGAAGAATGCCGCCACGTTGTCGGCACCCAGCGAGAGGATCTTGTCCTCGAACTCCGCTACCAGAAAGTCGAGGAACTCCGCCTCGTCCATGTCGTCTGGCGCGCGGTACGGGTTGGGGTTGGAGACGTGGTGGATCAGGTCGTGGTGGTAATCGAACTCCGCCACCCGGTCGGCGGCCTTGTTGCCAATCGACATGGTCAGGGTGGTGGAGCCGTGGTAGGCGTTGTCGCGGGCGATGATGTGCTTCTTGTGCGGTTTGCCTCGGCAGTTCTGGTAGTACTGGATCAGCCGGTAAGCCGTATCGACTGCGGTGGAGCCGCCCGTGGTGAGGAACACATGGTTCAAGTCACCCGGCGCCAGCTGCGCGAGCTTCTGGCACAGTTCGATGGCGACGTCGTTGGCCATGTCGGAGAACGGGTTGGAATAGGCCAGCTGGCGCACCTGGTCAGCGATGGCCACGGCCATTTCCTCACGGCCCAGGCCAATGTTGGTGCACCACATGCCGCCGACGGCATCGAGGAAACGGTTGCCATGGGTGTCGCGAATGTAGGCGCCTTCACCGGCGACGATGTTCAACGCACCTTGTTCGCGGTGCTCGTCGAACACATGGTAGCCGTGCATGTAGTGGGCCTTGTCGGCGTCCACCAGCGGGTCGTGGGCAATGGCGAATGCTTTGCTTGGGGTGGCCATGGGCAGCTCCTTGGCGGGAATCGTTGGGCGGTGTTCAGAAACCGGTCTTGACCGTGCTCCAGACCCGGGTGATGGCGCGCATGTCCTTCGGGCTCTGGGTTTTCTGCGCGAACAGGCGTTCGCGGGTGGGTGCGTCGGGGTAGATGGCCGGGTCCTGGCGAATGTCATCACGCACCAGCGCGGTAGCGGCAGCGTTGCTGTTGGCGTAGTGGATGTAGTCGGTGACCTTGGCCATGGTCTGCGGCTGCAGCAAAAACTCGATGAAGCGGTGGGCGTTGGCCGCGTGCGGCGCATCCTTGGGGATGTACAGGTTGTCGAACCAGATCAGCGAGCCTTCCTTGGGAATGAAGAACGACAGCTTGATGTCCTTCTTCGCTTCCACTGCGCGGGCCTGGGCGGTGGCATAGTCACCGGACCAGGTCAGCGCCAGGCAGACATCACCATTGGGCAGGCTGGTGAGGTAATTCACCGAATCGAACTTGCGAATGTAAGGGCGGATGCCGAGCAACAGTTGTTCGGCCGCTTTGAGGTCGGCCGGCGACGCGCTGCGTGGGTCCTTGCCCAGGTACTGCAGGGCCAGTGGGATGACCTCGGTGGGCGCGTCCATCAGGGTGACGCCGCAGTCGGCGAAGCGCGAGACGATCCTGGGGTCGAACAGCATGGCCAGCGAACCGATCGGCGCGTCGGGCATGCGTGCGGTGATCTTGTCGACGTTGTAGGTGACCCCCGAGCTGCCCCAGGTGTAGGGCGCAGAATACTTCAGGTCAGGGTCGTAGCCCTGCAGGTCGTTCACCACCTGCTGGTCGAGGTTGTGCCAACTGGGCAGTTGCTGCTTGTCCAGTGCCTGGAACACGCCGGCGCTGATCAGCGGGGGGACCAGCGAGGCGTTGAGCATGACCAGGTCGTAGCCGGAACGGCCGGTGAGCAGTTTGGTCTGCACGGTTTCGTAGCCATCGAAGGTGTCGTAGATGACCTTGATGCCGGTGGCCTTCTCGAAGTCGGCCAGGGTGGTTTCACCGATGTAGTCGGTCCAGTTGTACAACCGTAACGTGTTACCGCTGTCCACCTCTGCCGCCTGGGCCAGGCTGGCGCCAGACGCCAGCAGCAGACCGCCAATCACCTTCAGTACCTTGCGCATGGCAACTCCATCGTGTGAGTGCTCCGGATCGAGCCGATGGGTTCACTATCGGTGGATTTGCCCAGGGGTGACATACCCCGAATGTGTGGGTGGTCGCTTTTTGGCAGGTGGCGCTGGAAGGTTTGCAGAACATCGTATGCCGACAAAATGTTGGGGCTGCTTTGCAGCCCTTTCGCGACACAAGGGCGCTCCCACAAGGACGGCGCAGCCTTCGAAGCTGGCGGTAATCCTGTGGGAGGAAGGCGCAGCCTTCGAAGCTGGTGGTAATCCTGTGGGAGGACGGTGCAGCCTTCGAAGCTGGCGGTAATCCTGTGGGAGCGGCCTTGTGTCGCGAAAGGGCCGCAACGCGGCCCCAGTGTTCAGTACAGGAGAAAGGTCACGTCAGCGGGTACAACGCTTCATCGAACTGCGCCAGGCGCGGGAACACCAGTGGCTGGTCGTCCGAAAGCTGCTCCAGACGCTGCCGGTATTGCTGCAGAAAGTCCTGCCGTGCATCAGCACTGATGTAAGGCACATGCCACGCCACGAACGGCGGCAACACCTCGAACCCGACATAGGCCAGCGTGCCCCGCAGGATCGGCCGCAGCATGTCTTCCAGCGGCCCGTGAATCGCGCCGTCGCCAAACATGTGCTCGCGCCCGCCCAGGGTCACGGTCACCAGCGCCCTCTTGCCGGCCAACCCGCCCTGGTCGTAGAAGCGCTTGCCGCCATAGCACACCCCCGACACCAGCACCCGGTCGATCCAGCCCTTGAGCATGGCCGGTGCCGAGAACCAGAAGATCGGGAAATTCAGCACCAGCAAGTCGGCCCACAACAACTTGTCCAGCTCCTGCTGGATGTCCGCGGCAATGGCGCCACGCTTGACCCCCTGGCGCTGCTCCAGGGCATACACCAGGTACTCGGGGTTCTCGCGCTGGGTAAAGTCATCGGCACTGGCCACCGGGTTCCAGCCCATGCCGTACAAGTCGCTGACCTGCACCTGATGGCCTTGGGCACGGAAGGTTTCCACCGCCTGGTCACGCAGGGCAGCCGTGAACGATTGCGGCTCGGGGTGAGCGTGGACGATCAGTACATTCACAAGCATTCTCCTCACACAAAACAGGTTATCTTGCCGCAGTGGCTCAGCACTGCACCGCCTTGACCTCGACGAACTCCGCCAGGCCCTCTTCGCCCCACTCGCGGCCGTTTCCCGACTGCTTGTAGCCCCCGAACGGCGCCTGGTAGTTGAACGCGGCACCGTTGATGTAGCACTGCCCGGCACGTATCTGCCGCGCCAGCGCCAGGCCCTGCTCGCGGCCGCCGGCCCACACTGCACTGGACAAGCCGAATGGCGAGTCATTGGCCAGGGCCACTGCCTGGGCTTCATCGGCATAAGGTATCAGGCACAGCACCGGGCCAAAGATTTCCTCCTGGGCGATGCGCATGCGGTTGTCGACGTCGGCGAACAACGTCGGCGCCACGTAGAACCCGCGCTCGAAGCCGCCGTGATCACCGCCGCACAACAAGCGCGCACCTTCTTCCTGGCCCAGGCGGATATAGTCGAGCACCGTGCGCCGCTGGCCTGCGGAACACATTGGCCCGAGGAAGCTGGTCGGGTCACGCGGGTCGCCCATGACCAGTGCACGGGTTTCGGCCTCGGCAATGTCCAGCGCCTCGGCATAGCGGCTGGTCGGCAGCAGCATGCGGGTCAGTGCCGTGCAGGTCTGCCCCGAGTTGATCATCACATCCTGCACGCCATGGCGCACCGCAGCGTGCAGGTCAGCGTCGGCGGTAATCAGCAGCGGCGACTTGCCGCCCAGTTCCAGGCATACCCGCTTTACCGTCGGTGCTGCTGCCTGCGACACCCTGACCCCGGCGCCGGTGGAGCCGGTAAACGACACCATGTCCACCTGCGGGTGCCGGGCCAGCGCTTCGCCGACCTTGGCCCCCGGGCCGCTGACCAGGTTGAACACCCCCGCCGGCAGGCCAATGGCCTCGATCATATCGGCCAGCAGGAACGCGTGCAGCGGTGTTTCCTGGCTGGGCTTGACCACCACCGTACAACCCGCGGCCAGGGCTGGCGCCAGCTTGCCGATCATCTGGTGCAGCGGGTAGTTCCACGGGTTGATGAATGCGCACACGCCAACGGCTTCGCGGTACACCAGCGAATTGCCGACGTCGCGCACCTCGTCCATCAGCCTGGCCAGTTCGGCGTATTGCTCCAACCCGGCAATCGGGCCTTCGACCTGCACCGCCTGGCACCACTGCACCGGCATGCCCAGCTCATCGGTGATGACCGCTGCCATTTCCGCTGCACGGTTTTTCAGCTGTGCGACCAATGCCCGGATGTACCCGGCGCGCACGCTGGACGGCGTGCGCGACCAGCCATCGAAGGCCCGCCGCGCCGCCATCACCGCCCGCTCGACATCGGCCTCGGTGCCCAAGGGTACCCGGCCAATGGCCTGTTCGGTGGCCGGGTCGATCACCTCAGCCATGCCCTGCCCGCTCGGCACCTGCCAGGCGCCATCGATGTACAGCCGCGCATACTCATGCATGGCCGTACTCCCGTTTCAGTTCGTCGGCACAGCGGGCAATGCGCTGGCAGGCATCGGCCAGCGCCTCATTGCCCAGCACCAGGCCCAGGCGGATATGCCCGGCAGCGCTAGGGCCGAATGCCTCGCCGGCGAGCACCGACACGCCCTGGCTGTCCAACAGGTAGTCGGCGAAGGCCTGGGCGCTGACGCCGGTTTCACGGATGTCGACCATCACGAACATGCCACCATCTGGCTTCAACGCCTTCAGGCCCGGGCAGCCGGCCAGTTGCTCGCACACCAGATCGCGCCGCTGGCGGTAGGCTTCGCGCATGGCGTCCAGTTCGGGCAACGGGTGCTCCAGCGCCACCACGGCGGCATCCTGGACGAAGTCCGGCAAGCCGTAGAGCATGCACAGGGCGAGGTTTTCCAGATGCGTGGCCAGTGCTGTCGAGCCGACCACCCACCCCATGCGCCAGCCGGTCATGGCATGCGATTTCGACAGGCTGTTCAGCGTTGCGGTGCGCTCGGCCATCCCCGGCAGGCTGCCGGGGCTGACATGCTCGCCTTCATACAGCAGCTCGCTGTAGACCTCGTCAGAGATCAGCCACAGGTTGTGGGCAACGCACAGTTCGGCCAGCGCTTCCCAGGTCGCGCGCGGCAGGCTCGCCCCTGAAGGGTTGTGCGGGCTGTTCAGGGCCAGCGCGCGGGTGCGCGGGGTAATGCGCTCGGCGACGTCACGCGGGCACACGCGAAAGCCATTCTCAGGCTTGACCGGTACCGGCACCACCTTGGCGCCGCAGGCACCGAACACGGCCTCGTAGGTGACATACATCGGTTCGGCAACGATCACCTCATCGCCTGGGTCGAGTATGCACTGGGCCACGCAGAACAACGCGCACTGAGCCCCCGCCAGCACTGTCACCTGGTCGGCGCTCACCGTCTGGCCGCTGCGTTGCCGGTGACGGTTGGCGATGGCCTGGCGCAGCGCCAGCTTGCCGCGTACATCGGCGTAATGGGTATGGCCAGCGCGCAGGCTGTCGATGGCCGCCTCGACGATAGGCGCGGGGGTGTCGAAGTCCGGGTCACCCACCGACAGCAACAGAATGTCCTTGCCCTCGGCCTGCAGCGCCAGGGCGCGGTAATGGATGTCCCAGGCCGCGGCCCCGTCGCCGGCGATGCGTTGGGTAAGCTTGGCGTAGCGCATGGCAATCTCCTTTCAATGGCAATTTCAGTCGACGAGCATCTTCGGGTTGGAACTGCCCCATACGGTGTACAAATCGGCGAGCAACGCGCCGTTGATTTCTTCCATCTCGGCCTGGGTGATTTCGCCCCCGGCCTGCTTGCCGAACAGCACCACTTCGTTACCCCCCTTCACATCAGGGAAGTCGGTGACATCGACCATCAGCGTGTTCATCGACACCTTTCCCACGACGGGCACGCGGTGGCCATTGATCAGCACATGGCCCTTGTTGGTGAATACCCGGCGGTAGCCGTCGGAGTACCCGACCGTAATGTTGGCCAGGCGCGAATCACGGGCCAGGGTGAAGGTGCGGTCATAGCCCACGGTGTTGCCGGCCGGGTAGCTGTGCACCGCCGCCACGCGCGATTTGAACTGCATTGCACGTTTGTACTCGGTGCGCCCCGGCACGGTATCGCCGAACAGCGCGCCCCCCGTTCGTACCATGTCCAGGCGCGCTTCCGGCACTTCCAGCGTAGCGAACGAGTTGGCGGCGTGCAGGGTGAGCTTGCTGCGGTCTAGCCTGGCGTGCTTGATCAACCAGTCGGTCTGCTCGTTGAATGCCGCCAGGCCCTTGCGTACATCGTCCTTGTCTTCCACGGCGAAGTGGGTCATCAGCGCAACCAGTTCAAGGTGCTTCTGGTCGGTAATCTGCAGCGCTTCACCGCGGCCGGACCAGGTGGCCATCTCCACCCCGTTACGGCTCATGCCGCTGGAGTTGAACGCCAGATGGATGCGCAGGGTCTTGCCATGGCGCGCGGCGATGGCATCGGCCTGGCGGGCGAACTCAGCGCTGCCCACCAGCTCTTCCATGTCGTACTGCAAGGCATCTTCCAGCTCGCTCAGGCTGGCCGCACGGACCCGCACCAGTTGCCCGGTAAAACCGCTGGCGCGGACCACCCGGGCCTCCTCGTTGTTGGCCACCGCCACGCAGGGCACGCCCTGGGCGATGATCGACGGCATCACCAGACCGATACCATGGCCATAAGCATCGGCCTTGAGCACGGCGCACAGCCGGGACTTGCCGGCCAGCTCAGCCTGCAGGGTGCGGATATTGTGTTGCAGGGCACTGGCACTGACTTCGACCCAGGCGTTGCTGTTTTGCACGGTCAAGGCGTTGGTGCCGTTGTCCATCGACAACGGGGGGGCCGCATACAGGGGGGCCTGGCCGGTGATCAGTAGTGCCAGGGATGCAGCCAGAAGCGTACGGCGAAAGGGCATGATGGTTACTCGTGTTCTTATCGTTGTGCGCGCCTTAACAGACGCAGGTGTGTTTGAGTTCGATGAACGTCACGCCGGGGGTGGCGAAGCCACTGGCCAGGTCGGCCTGCAGCGCGTCCAGGTCACGTGGCTGGTGCACGGTGCAACCGAAGGCGCGGGCCAGGCCGATGAAATCCGGGTTGCGCGGCAGCACGCCGACCGGCTCGATATCCAGGCCGAGCATATCGTCGCGGATCTGGCCGAGGGCGTCATTGTTCCAAAGCAACACCACCAGCGGCCGGTGCAGCTCCTCGACAGCAGTGGCCAGCTCCTGGGCGGTGTACAGGAAGCCGCCATCACCCACCAGTACCAGGCCGGGGCGGTGGTCGCTGGCGAACATGCCACCAATGCCGGCCGGCAGGCCGTAGCCGAGGGTGCCGTAACCGGTGGGGTGCAGCCAGCTACGTGGCGCTCGGCTGGCGAAGGCGTAGTTGCCGGTATAGGCCAGCTGGGTCATGTCGCTGCTGATGAAGGCATCGTCAGGCAGTACGGCGGCGATACGGTCCAGAATGGCCTGGTGCGTGGCCTGCAACGGGGCATGCCCATTGCGGATGGCCTGGCGCAGGGCGGCCACCGCCGCGCTGGCCTGGGCCGGGTCACGCTCAAGGGCAGGCAGGTGTTCGAGCAAACCGTCCAAGGTTTGCCGGGCATCGCCCTGCAGGGCAATGGCACAGGGGTAGAAATCGTTGAACTTGCGCGGGTCGATGTCGACGCGCAGCAGCTCGCCGCGGATCGGCAGGCGCTCACGCCAGAAGTCGGTGTCGGCCATTTCGGTGCCTACGGCAAGCACCACATCAGCCTGGCTGATCAACTGCCAGCCGGGTTCTACGCACAGGCTGGCGCCTGCATTGAGTGGCGCATCTGGCGACAACAAGCCCTTGCCGGCCACGCTGGTGAACAGAGGCGCCGCCAGCCGCGTACTGAGTTGCTGCAACTGTTCAGCCGCGTGCAACGCGCCCCCACCGGCGATGATCATCGGCCGCTTGGCGGCGGCAAGCTTCAGGGCAGCCTGCTCAAGGGTTTCGCGGCACGGCTGGCCACGCCCCGGCCGGCGTACCACCTCATCGCTCCAGTCCCGGCTGACCGATGCCGCCAGCACGTCCAGGGGCACCGAAATATGCACCGGGCGCGGTCGTTCGCTGTCGAACACTGCCCAGGCGCGCGCGATCAGCTCGGGCAAGTCGTCGCCCTGCAGGGCCACCGCAGAAAACGCGGTAATGGGCGCAGTCATGGCGCGCTGGTCCTGGGTTTCGTGCAGGCAGCCCCAGCCCTTGCCCAGGCTGGCGGTGTGGTTGACGCTGGAAATCACCAGCATCGGCACCGAGTCGGCATAGGCTTGGCCGATGGGGGTGGCGACGTTGGTCACGCCCGGGCCGGTAATGACGAAGCACACCCCCGGCTTGCCACTGACTCGCGCATAGCCGTCGGCCATGAAGCCGGCGCCCTGCTCATGGCGGGTCAGTACATGGCGAATGCCACTGCCCGGCAGGCCGCGGTAGAGCTCCAGGGTGTGCACGCCGGGAATGCCGAACACGGTCTCCACGCCGTAGTTGGCCAACAACCGCACCAGCGCCTGGCCGGCAGTCAGGGTAAGGTCATTCATGTCGTTCTCCTTGCGCCTGGCCGAGGCGGATCAGCGCGTCGACCGCGGTGGTGCCATTGGCACCGACCATCAATGGGTTCACATCCAGCTCCAGCAACTGCCCGGCGTTTTCGCAGGCGTAATCGGCCACCGCGCGGATGGCCGAGACCAAGGCATCGAGGTTGGCGGCCGGACGGCCACGGAAGCCTTGCAGCAGGCTGGCACTACGCAGGCTCAGCAGCGCCGCCCGGATGGCGCTGTCGGTGGTGGGTAGCAACAGGCTGACACTGTCCTTGAGCAGTTCGACCAGCACGCCGCCGGTACCGATCACCAGGGCCAGGGCAAAGTCGTGTTCACGCTTGATGCCCACTATGAGCTCGGCCAAGGGCGGCTCGGCCATGGGTTCGAGCAGCACCTGATCAAACGCAACCTGCGGGGCGTAGTCAGCGATGCACTGGCGCATCTGCACCAGTGCAGCTTCCAGGGCGCGGGCATCACGCAGGTTCAACGCCACGGCGCCAGCTTCGGTCTTGTGCGGCAACTGTGCGCTGACCGCCTTCAGTACCAGCGGGTAACCCACGCGGGCAGCGTCTGCCACAGCGCGCTCGGGCGTACTCAGCACACCTGCCGGCACCGGCAGACCGAAGGCGCGCAGGGCCTGCTTGGATTGCCATTCGTCCAACAGTCGGCTTTCGCCCGTGAGGGCCTGCGGGCACAGCGGTACCCGCGCAGCCTCGCCCTGGTCCAGCAACCGCTGGCGGGTCCTTTGGTAAGCGACGATGCGCCCCCAGGCCGCCAGGCCGTCTTCCACGCCCTGCAGGGCTGCGATGCCCCGCGCATGCAGGCGCTCACGCGCACTGGCAGGCAACAGTTCCGGGAAAGCCGAGGTGACGAAGCCGATCTTGCCGTGGCGTTCAACGGCATCGCAGTACAGCCCCAACAGCAGGTCGCACTCCTTGCGCTCGCCGGTGAACGCCGCCGGGTAGTCCAGCACCAGCATCGCCGCGCCCGCGGCGCCGCTCAGGGTACTGTCGAGCATACGTTGCAGGGCGGCTGCATCGCCCCAGATGGCCGTAGTGAAGTCCAGTGGGTTGACCAGGTTGGCATAGCGCGGCAACACCTCCGCCAGTGCCGCCACCTGCCCTTGCTCGAGCTTCGGCAGTTGCAGATGGTTGCGTTCGGCATAGTCGGCAATCAGCCCGGCATCGCCGCCTGAACAGGCCAGCGCAATCAGCTCGCCATCTGCCGGCAAGCGTCCGCAGGCTGCGGCCTTGAGCGTTTCGACAAAGCTCACCGGGCCGCTGACGCGGATCACGCCCAGGCGCTGGAACAGGCTGTCGTACAACGCATCGGAGCCGGACAACGAGCTGGTGTGGCTGAGCGCCAGTTCAGCGCCGATCTGCGAAACGCCGGTCTTCAATGCAATGATCGGCGTGCCCTGCTGCAGTGCCTTGCACGCGGCGCGGGCGAAGCCCGGCACGTTCTTCAGGCCTTCCAGGTGCAGGCCAATGGCGGTTACCCGTGGGTCGTCGAGCAGTACATCCATCAGCTCGGCCACACCCAGTTGCGCCTGGTTGCCGACCGAGGCCATGTAGGCAACCGGCAGGGAACGGTCGCTCATGGACAGGTTGTAGGCGAAGTTGCCACTTTGCGTGAGGATCGCCACCCCCTTCTCCACCTGCTGGCCACCATGCGCCACCGGCCACAGGGCGGCACCGTGCAGGTAGTCGAGCAAGCCATAGCAGTTGGGGCCGAGCAAGGCCATGTTGCCGGCGACGTCGAGCAGGCGTTGCTGCAACTGACAGCCCTCCTCGCCGCTTTCGGCAAAGCCCGAGGCGTAGCAGATGGCGCCACCGGCCCCGCGTGCAGCCAGCTCGGCAACGCACTGCAGGGTCAGCTCACGGTTGGTGGCGATGAACACCGCGTCCGGGGCGTAGGGCAAGTCGGCCACCCGTGCCACGCAAGGGATGCCTTCCAGGCTTTCATGCTGCGGGTTGACCAGCCACAGTTCACCGGCAAAGCCACCTTCGGCGCATCGCTTGAGCGCCCGCGCCATGCTGCGCCCGCCGACGAAGGCCAGGTGTCGGGGCGCCAGCAGGCGCTTTAGGTTGTCACGAATCGATTGCGACATGGGTGTTCTCCTGGCGCTCAGCGCAGCAGCGGGCGCAGCAGTTCGCGGGCGATGATATGCCGCTGGATTTCCGAGGTGCCCTCCCAGATGCGCTCGATACGCGCGTTGCGCCAGATGCGCTCAACCGGCCCTTCATCCATCAGGCCCATGCCGCCGAAGATCTGCACCGCTTCGTCGGCGACCTTGCCCAGCACTTCGCTGGCAAACAGCTTGGCCATGCCGGCCTCACCGTCGGTCATGCTGCCCTGGTCCATCTTCCAGGCGGTGTGCAGGGTGAGCATCTCGGCCGCGCGGATCTGTGTGGCCATGTCGGCCAGCTTGAACGACACCCCTTGGTAGCTGCCGATGGCCTGGCCGAACTGTTTGCGGTCGGCGGCCCATTGCAGCGACAGGTCAAGGGCGCGCTGGGCCTGGCCCACGCAGTTGGCGGCGACCATCACCCGCCCAGCGGTAAGCCAGGCGTTGGCCACTTCCCAGCCCTTGCCGACTTCGCCCAGCACCTTGCTGGCCGGCACCCGGCAGTCGTCGAAGAACAGCTCGTAGGTGTGATAACCACGGTTGCTCACGCACTTGGGACCACGGCGGATGGTCATGCCCGGCGTACCCCGGTCGACCAGCAAGGCGGTGACCGCATTGCGCTTGCGCCCGTTGTGCTCGTAGGTGTCGGTGACAGCGAAGACAATGGCGAAATCGGCGTGGCCCGCGTGGCTGATGAAGTGCTTGCTACCGTTGATGACAAAGTCATCGCCCTGACGCACGGCGCGGGTCTTGATGGCGTTGGCATCAGAGCCAGCGCCCGGTTCGGTGAGGGCGAAGCAGTCGATCTTCTCGCCCTGCACGCACGGCAGCAGGTAGTCGTTGATCTGCTCGTCCTTGCAGGCCATGAGGATTTTTGACGGCCGCGCAACGAAGACATGCAGCGCCCAGGACACCTTGGACAGCTCACGTTCGATCAGCGCCTGGGACAGGTAGTCCAGGCCGCCTCCTCCCACTTCCTCGGGCATGTTGAAGGCATAGAACCCGGCAGCGATGGCCTTGCCACGGATCTGCGCAGCCAGCTCGGGTGACACGGCGTCGGCGCGGTCCACCGCTTCCTCATGGGGCAGCAGTTCTTTGGCAACAAAGCTGCGTACCGCTTCCACCAACATTTCTTGTTCTTGGGTCAGTTGGAAATTCATCTGCGAAGGTCCTGATGAGGGTCGGGTATCGGATTACTGGCCGGTAAAACGGGGAGCGCGACGTTCCACCGAGGCTTGCAGGGCCTCGGCACCATCCTGGCTGCGGCCGCACAACAGGCCGGCGTGGCGCTCGGCTTCCAGCTGTTCAGCCAGCGTGCGCCGGGCACCGTCGCGCATCAGCCGCTTGGTCTGCGAATAGGCGAAGGTCGGGCCGTTGGCCAGGCGCCCGGCCAGCTCGGCGACGACGGCAGGCAACTGCTCGTCGGCACAGACTTCGCTGACCAAACCGGCGGCCAGGGCGCGATCGGCGCCCCACAACTCGTCGAGGAACAGCAGGCGCTTGGCCTGCTCGCTACCGATCAGCCGTGGCAGGTGCCAGCTGGCGCCGGCATCGGGGCTGTAGCCCATGCTGGTGTAGCCGGCCTTGAAGCGCGCAGAGGCAGCGGCGATGCGCAGGTCACAGCACAGGCTAAGGTCCATGCCTCCGCCCACGGCGGTGCCGTTGATGGCGGCGATGGTGGGTTTGTCGAAGCTGTGCAGGCGCAACATCAGGGCATGGGCAGTTTCGGTCCAGCCGTAGCTTTCCAGGGTGCCCGCCGCTTCCGCGGCTGCCCATTCGGCCAGGTCGGCGCCAGCGCAGAAGCTGCGGCCGCTGCCGGTCAGCACCACCACGCGAACGGTTGGGTCGCTGGCATGGCTGTCGAGCAAGGCGTGCAGTTGCTTGAGGGTGGGAATGTCCAGCGCGTTGCGCTGCTCGGGGCGGTTGAGGGTGATCCAGGCAACGCCGGCTTCGACCTTGCTCAACAGTGACGACGACGGGGTGGTCATGGGGGGCCTCGGTGTTGTTGTGATGGTTTTGGAGGGCTTGACGAGAAAGATACTAAACGAGTGTTCAACAAGGCGGGATGGGCTGTTACAACTTCGCACAACTCGGTATTTGGCGTTACACAAGGGCGTTCGTCGTGACGGCTTTATGGCCTGTGAGATCGCGCCCCGCACGGGCGGCGCTTGACCTCACAGGTACTGAAAATGCAGCGACCAACACCTGCCGCCGACGAACTACGGCATCAAACCCTTGGTGCGCTGGGCTCGAAGGCCCCCTGCCGGCGGCGGTTGACGAAGAAGTACGCCGCATAGCACAGGGCAATGAAGCCAAAGCCCCAGTACAGTGACGGCCGCTGGGTTTCGTCCAGCGCCAGGAACACGAACAGCGAACTGCACAGGGTGATGCACAGCAGCGGCACCAGTGGGTACAGCGGCGCCTTGTACTTCAGGTCCTGCAGTTGCCC
Organism: Pseudomonas sp. zjy_15; assembly: GCF_043101865.1. Lineage (NCBI taxonomy): Bacteria > Pseudomonadati > Pseudomonadota > Gammaproteobacteria > Pseudomonadales > Pseudomonadaceae > Pseudomonas > Pseudomonas sp. zjy_15. The sequence goes on along the minus strand of NZ_JBICII010000064.1, from coordinate 52,644 downwards.
GCCGTCGCGCAGCCAGGCCTTGCGGAAGCGGTACTGCGCCAAAGCGATGACGATCCAGGTCACGGTGCCGGACATACCGCTCACCGCCATCAGCACCATGAACAGCGTGTCAGCCGCAACGAAGCTGGTCATCAGCGAAATCAGCGCAAAGCACAGTGTGATGCTCAGCGCCCGCAGCGGCACGCCACGCTTGCTCAGCGGCGACAGGCTTTTGGGTGCCATGCCAGTCTTGGACATGGCCCAGAGGATGCGCGTGGAGGCATACAACCCGGAGTTACCTACCGAGAGGATGGCCGTGAGGATGACGAAGTTCATCAAGTCGGCGGCGTAAGGGATTCCGACCATGTCGAACACCTGCACGAACGGGCTTTCCATCAGCCCGGCCTGCTCGTGCGGCACAATGGCCGACAGCACGGCAATGGCCAGCACATAGAAAATCAGCACGCGGAACACCACATTGCGCACCGCCCGCGGGATGCTCTTTTCCGGGTGCTCGGTCTCACCGGCAGCCACCCCCATGATTTCACAGCCCTGGAAGGCGTAGACCACGGTCATCATCACCGCGAACACTGCCGACAGGCCATGGGGGAACAGCGACTCGCCCACCAGGTTGTTCAGCATCGGTGCGGGTGCCCCGCTGCTCAGGGGGATGGCACCGAAAATCACCAGCAGGCCAATGACGATGAAGCCAAGGATGGTTGCCACCTTGATGCCCGAGAACCAGTACTCGGCCTCGCCAAAGGCACGCGTGGCCAGGGCGTTGAGGCCGAACAGCACCACCACGAACAGTGCCGACCAGTACCAGATCGGCACCTCCGGGAACCAGCGGGTCATCAACATGCCGGCAGCGGTGAACTCCAGGCCTACGGTGGTGGCCCAGCTCATCCAGTACACCCAGCCGATCATGAACCCGGTGGCCGGGCCAATGTATTTGGTGGCGTGGGCCTGGAACGAACCGGACACTGGCATCTGCACCGACAGCTCGCCCAGGCAGACCATCACCAGGTACATCAGCAAGCCCGCGACCAAATAAGCCAGGATCGCGCCCACCGGCCCGCCCTGATTGATGGTTACGCCCGAGCCCATGAACAGGCCGGTTCCAATAACCCCACCCAGCGACAGCATGAAGATGTGCCGGCTTTTCAGGGCGCGGGTGAGCTGGATCTTCTCAACGTTGTCAGTCATGGCACACCTCGCCTTTGCGGCCGGTGCGTGGGAGGGTTCGAATGAGGGGCTGAGCGCTACGGCATGTCATTATTCTTGTCTCCAATAAGCCTCATGGACCGTGTGCAACACGGTTGCCATGGATTATTGGAAACGGATGTAAGGTGCCGTTGTACGAACGGATCGAAGATGTAAAAAGTCGTAAGCTTTTTGTACGTCAGCTCTGGATCAGCTGTTCCAGCGTGGCGTTGGCCTGACCTAGCTGGGTGGCCAGCGGCTCGCCGAGGGCTTGCATGGCCTGCAGGTCATGCTGCCGGGCCGCCTCCTCCAGGCGACGCAACAGCGTAGCCAGCCCGGTAAACCCCAGGGAATCGCAACTGCCAGCCAGGCGGTGGGCCAGGTGCAGCACTTCGGTGAAGTCCTGGGCTGGCAGCGCCTCGGCCAGCGCCATGGCGTGCTGCTGCAGTGACTGGTGCAGGACCTTCAGCAGGCCCTGCAACTTCTGCTCCCCCAGCAGTGAACGGTGGGTGTCGAGCAATGACCAGTCCATGTCTGCGCCAGCGCTGGCCACTTCACCGGGCGCTACGTCAGCCAACGCCTTGCGCAGGTTGTCCAGCCGCAAAGGCTTGGCCAGTACGCCCTGCATACCAGCGTCCAGATAACCCGCTACCTGGCCCGGTTGCACGCCGGCCGTCAGCGCCAGGATCCGACTGTTGCGGTTCGGCCCCGGCGAGGTGCGCAGCTGTCGGCACAACGCCACCCCGCTCATGCCCGGCAAGTGTACGTCCAGCAGAACCAGGTCGAAGCGCCGCTGCGCGCATGCCTGCAGGGCTTGCCCGGCGTCTTCGGCAAAGCTTACCCGGTGACCGTCGCGCATCAGCAGGCCACCGGCAACCTCACGGTTCAGCGCAACGTCTTCGACCACCAGAATATCCAGGCTGGGCAAGGGCGAAGGGGTTGGTGAACCCGCTGAGACAGGCTGCCCGCGAGCCATGTCGAGCTCGAACCAAAAGCAGCTGCCCTGCCCTTGAGCGCTATCGAGGCCGATGCTACCGCCCAGCTTTTCCACCAGGTGCTTGCAAATCGCCAGGCCCAGGCCAGTGCCGCCATAGCGCAGGGTCACCGCTTCGCTGGCCTGGACGAAACGGTCGAAGATCTTCGCCTGAACGGCGGGTTCGATGCCGATACCGTTGTCACGGACCGACAGCCGCAAGCGCTGCGAGCATTCGTTACTGGCAAGCACCTGCACCGTAAGCTGTACCTGGCCGTACTCAGTGAACTTGATGGCATTGGCCAGCAGATTGCTCAGCACCTGTCGCAGGTACTGCTCTGCGCCGTGCTGGTACGCGGCCAGTTGCTCATCGACCTGCAGTTGCAGGGTGTCGGCATTGTCCATGGCCATGGGTTCGAGCAACGCCAGCACTTCCTGGCACAACTGACGCAAGGAAAACACCACCCGCTCGGCGCGGCTCTCGCCTTCTTCGAGCCGGGCGAAATACAGCACTTCGTTGAGAATCGCCAACAGCCCTTCGCCGGCCTTGTACAAGGCCTCGACACGCTGGCGGTCGGCGACCTCCAGGCGCCCGCCGCGCAGCAGTTCGGCCATGCCCAGAATACCGTTGAGCGGCGTACGCAATTCATGGCTCATGGTCGCCAGAAAGCGCGACTTGGCCAGGTTGGCTGCCTCGGCCTCGTCCTTGGCCCGAGCCAGGCTGGCCGTACGCCGCTCGACCATGGCCTGCAATTCGTCGCGTTTGTCCTGCAGTGCCAGGCGGTCGCGCTCACGGCGCTCGATATCGCTGAGGATGGCGCGGCGCATATCGTCCAGGGCATTGGCCACAGTGTCGATTTCGTCGGGGCGCGATGAACGACGGCGGCCAAGGCGCAAGGGCTCCTGCCACTGGCCTGCGCCAATGCGGCGGGCGAACTCGGCCATCACTTGCAGGTGGCGGGTGACCAGGCGGTAGAACAGCCCTGACAACGCCACTGCCAGGCCGCACAGAAACACACCCATCCACAACAGGCTGGCAAGGCCCGTGGCGTAAAGCCGCCGGTGTACCGCGCCAAGGTCGATGCTGACTTCCAGCTCCCCCAGATGCCTGACTGGCCCTGAGGGCGGCTGGTAGTCGAGGGGGAAGCGCTCGATGCGCAGCGGCCCTTGGGGGTCGGCCTCACCGCGTAACAGCGGGAAATCATCACTGACCAGACGCACCCGCGCCACATCGGAAAAGTCCACCAGGCCGCGCAGCTGAACATCCAGCTGCGCCTCGTCGAGGTCCCACAGGCTGCGTTCCAGGCTGGCCAGGTAGCCGGCACGGATCAACGCCATGCGTGCCTCTATATCCCGCATTTCGCGACGGTACTCGAAGTAAAGCTGCACGCCACTGGCCAGCACCGTGAAGCACAAGCTGAACAGCAGAATGAACAGCAGCAGACGGCGCAGCAGGCCATCGGTGCGCAGGCGGATCATCGTGCATCCGCCGGCAGGTTGATCATGTCGCGGTAAGTGACTTCACTTTGCTCCAGCCAACGCGCGATCTCGCCCGCCTGGTTCATCCGCTGCAACTGCGCATCGATTTCAGCCATGCGCTGGCTCAAGGGTGACTGTCGCGATACCGCCACTCGCAGGTAGTCCACGCTCAGTGCCGTGGGCAATGCGCGAATATCCTGCGCACCGGGCAGGTGCTCGATGAACAGCAGCCCGGTGCGCCGCTCCTGAATCACATAGTCGATGCGCCCGCGGATCAGCTTGCCAAAGTTCTGCTGGCTGGACGATACCCGCTCGATGTTCTGGTGGCGGGCGACGAAGCGGTCGAACTCGGCGCCATAGCTTTCACCGTACAGCAGGCCGCCGCGGTAACCCGCCAGGTCCTCCAGCTGCTGGAACTGCACCGGCCGCTTGCGGTTGTAGAACACGGCCACTTCCTCGCGCACCACCGGCACCTTGGAGAAACGCATGCGCTGGTCACGCTGGTCGCTGTTGTAGGCCAGCACCACATCCACCCGCCCGGCGGCGGCGTCCATCAGGCAGCGCTTCCAGTTGCCCAGCACGACGGTTTGCACCTCGTAGCCCATGCGCGCGAACAGTTCGCGCACCACGGTCGGGGCCAGGCCACGCACCTGGTGGCCGTCGCTCCAGGAAATGGGCGGATACACCGGGTAGTCACAGTAACGCACCGGCTCACTGGCACTGGCGTGCAGGGTGGGCCACGTCAAGGCCAGCGCCAACAACCAGGCGCGATGAATCATGCTGCCACGCTGGCGGTGAACAGGTAGCCGGTGCCGTGAATGGTGATGATCAACTGCGGTTCGGCCGGGTCGTCATGCAGCTTGCGCCGCAGGCGGCCGACCAGCACGTCGATGGAGCGGTCGTTGGGCACCCACTCGCGGTTGCGAATCTGGTCCATCAACTGGTCGCGGCTGAGGGTATGGCCGCTGTTGCGTAGAAATACGCTGAGCAACTGGAATTCGCCGTGGGTCAGCAGGGTTTGCCCGCCACGGGCGTCGATCAGGCGCCGGCGGTCGGTATCCAGTGCCCAGTCGGCGAACTGCTTCAGCGACTGCGCACAGGCCGGGGCGGGGTGCGCCTCGCGGGCATGGCGCACGCGGCGGATCAGGTTTTTCGCCCGGGACACCAGCTCGCGGGGGTTGAGCGGTTTGATCACGTAGTCATCTGCCCCGCATTCCAGGCCAACGATGCGGTCGATGTCGTCATTGCGCCCGGTGACGAGGATGATGCCAACCTCCGAGCGCACCCGCAGTTCGCGGGTCAGGGTAAGGCCGTCCTTGCCGGGCAGGCGGATGTCCAGCAGCACCAGGTCGACATCCTGGCTGGCAAGCAGGGCTTCGGCCCCTTCGGCTGTATCGGCGCAGTGAACGTCGTAGCCTTCCTGGGACAGGTAGGCCTGCAGCAAGTCACGAATAAGCGGATCGTCATCGACGATCAATACCCGAGGCGTCATTGCGTGTTGTCTCTTTTTATTGGTGTTGTTCTACACACTCGCAACAGCAGCGTACTCGTTACTGAACAGGTGATCAACAGCCCTCGGGCAGGCTGAAGCGCCTCCGGCCACCAGCCTGCAGGCCGTCGACCCAGGCCTCGCAGATGATCACGCCCTGCTCGGGGCTGAAGGTGCCGGGGTTCAGGCCCGACTCCAGCCACAGGCCGTCGAGCAAGGCGCTAAGGCTGATGGCCGCCAGGTCGGCATCGAAGCCCTGCCAGCCCTCCTCTTCGGCCAGTCTGGCCAGTAGCTGGCCAAGCTCGTTGCGGTACTCGCCGTAGGAGTGGTCGTGCACCTGGTTGATCGCATCGGCGGTCTTCACCGCGCCCCAGAAGGCCAGCCAGGCATCGAGCAATTGCGGGTCGAGCAGTTCGGCGCAGAACGAGGCACGGAAAAACGCCGACAATCGCTCGCGGGCATTGGGCGCGGCCTGGGCCATGGCCTCGCGCAGCAGGCCCATCACCCGACCGGTGACGGCCATGTAAGCCTCTGCCACCAATTCGTCCTTACCGGCGTAGTGATGGCTGATAAGCCCGACCGAGACCCCGGCCTCGGCCGAAATCTTGCGGATCGAAGCCCCCTGAAAACCATGGCGTTTGAGGCACACCAGGGTCGCCTCGACCAGGTTGGCTTTGCGCAATTCCGGCAGCATGCGGTGGTAGCGGGCTTCCTGAGTCATCGGTGGGTCTCTGGTTAGGGGCTGGACTGAACGACTGTACAACAAGCCGGACTGCGTGATAAACCCTAAGCGCCACTGCCCGGCAGGGCCCCCTCACAACAACAAAAGCGGCTGCCATGAACAACCTGATCACACGCGAACTGGACCAAGGCCTGCTGACCCTGGCCTTCAACCGCCCCGACAAGCTCAATGCCCTGAACACTGCCATGTACCAGCTGCTGGGTGACCTATTGCTGGCGGCAAGTGAGGACCCCGCTGTCGATGCCATCATCATCACCGGTGGGCCGCATTGCTTCAGCGCTGGCAACGACCTTCGCGACTTCCTCGACAACCCGCCCAGCGACCTGGACAGCCCGGTGTTCCGCCTGATGCGGGTGATCATGGGCCTGGACAAGCCGCTGATCGCAGCGGTCAGTGGTGCGGCGATCGGCATCGGGGCCACCCTGTTGCTGCACTGCGACCAGGTGCTGGTCAGCCGCTCGACCAAGCTGCGCATGCCTTTCGCGCCGCTGGGTGTGTGCCCGGAGTTCGGTTCCAGCCTGCTGCTGCCGCGTGTGCTTGGCCAGGCCCGGGCGGCACGCTTGCTGCTGACCAATGCGCTGCTGGATGGCGAGCAGATGGTGGCCTGGGGACTGGCCAATGAGCTGCATGAAAACGGCGAACAGTGCCTGGACGCTGCCCGCACGCTGGCGCGGCAGATGCAAGGCTACCCGCAAGCGGCACTGCGGATCAGCAAGCGGCTGCTCAAGGACAGCCAGCGGGCGGAGCTGGAGGCCACGGTGGCGCGGGAAAGCCGACTGTTCATCGAATGCTTGCGTACTGAAGAAGCACGGGCAGTGCTGCGAGGGCTTATCAAGGATTGAAGGGGCTGGCGCGATCTTCATGGGCGCAACTGTCTTGCTTGAACGTTGTTGCACTAGTACCCGGTCATCTCCAGATACCCGCGCCCGCCCGCACTCCCGCTCAAGCGTACCGGCCCTTCCCAATATGGGAACCGTGTCTGCATCCACGCCTGCGTCTCCACGACATCGACCCGCACATCCACCCCATGCTCCGGCACTTGCACCCGCCAGCGCGTCGGTACCTGCTTGCCGTTTTTCTGCGCAGACCAGGCCAGCGCCTGCAGGCGGATCTGTGCCGCGTCCAGCGCCACCACCTCCCCCTGTGGCCCAACCCAGGTCCCGGCGCGATACGGTTCCCCGTGGGCCTCCCGCACCTGGAACAGCATCAGCTTGGCGCCACTGTCCAGGTGCAGGGAAAACCAGTCCCAGCCGGTCTGTCCGGGCGCCAGCGGCTGGCTGCTCCATTCCCGGTCCAGCCAGGCCTGCCCGGTAACCGCGATGCACAGGCTGCCACGCTGGACGTGCCCCTGGACGTGGTAGAACGGCTGGCTGTAATAGTACGAAGCCTGGCCCTTGCCTGATTTTTCGCTGTAGCCCTGCTCCCCGTGCAGCACCCAGGGAAGATCGCTGTGCAACTGCAAGTCATAGCGAAAACCGTCGCCACTTGCGGCCATCTGCAGCTGTTCAATCCCGCCCCGGCCCTGTAACACCCAATCGTTGATCCATGCCCGAAACGGCTGGGCCTGCACGCCGGCCTGGCCGACACCACCCCGCGCCAGGGTTTCAGCAGCCTGATGGCCACCCGGCCCGGTCAGTGCTGCATGCCCCATCCACAGGTTCGGGCTGTTCCAGCCGCGGGTCTCCGGACCGGGGCGCAAAGCCGAGCGGAACAGTGTCCACTGGGCGCCCCAGTCACGGCCCTGGGCGTCCTTGAGGTTGGCGGTGACATACCACCACTCGATACGAAAGCCGTCGTGGGGGCCGTGGTCATGCGGGAATACCAGACGATGATCGCGGGTCACCTGGCTGAACTCGCCAGCCTGCTGCCCGAGCCCGGCATAGCCTTGTGGTGCAGGCGGATCACAGCCGCACAACAACAACCCGGTGAGCAACAGCCACGCATTATGCTTCATCGGCCAACGGCCTCAACAGTTCGCGCGGCTGGCGGCGCGCCAGTTGCCACAGCGGCCAAGCGCAGGCCAACAGGCTGGTGAGCATGCCCAGCACGGTCAACTGCAGCAGTTGCATGGGGAACACATAGAGCGGTAAGCGCCAGCCGAAGGCCTGCACGTTCACCACCGCGACCAGGCACCAGGCCAGCAACAGCCCAAGCGGAATTGCCAGCAGCACGGTGAAGCTGCTGAGCATGAGTGTCTGCCCCAGGCTCAGCCAGACCAGTTGCATGCGCCGCACCCCCAGCGCCCACAGCGGTGCCAACTGGCCCAGCCGCGCCTGGCCCAGGGTCAGCAGGTTGATGAACAACGCCACACCGGCCACGCCAAGGGTAAGGCTGTTGAGAGCTGCGGTGGCGGCAAAGGTGCGGTTGAAGACGTCGGTCGACCAGCGTTTCAGGCGCGCCTGCTCGACCACCCGGCTGTCATCCAGGGCAAAGTGCCGTTGCAGCGCGTCCTTGAGCGATGCCCCCCCTTCAGCGCTCAGGTCGACACTCAAGCCGGCCAGGGTTGCCTGTGGCCAGTGGGCGCGCAACCAGTCGGCATTGACCAGCACATGCCCCTTGGGGTTGCCGTAATCGGCATAGATCCCCACCACGGGCATGGCTGGCGTGTCTGCGGGCAGCATCAGGCTGTCTCCCAGTTGCAGGTTCAATCGCCTGGCCAACTGCTCACTGAGCATCAAGCCTTGTCCGCTGGCCAGTTGCTGCCAAGCACGCGAATGCTGTTCCAGCAATGGCCAGCGCGTAAGATAGGCAGGGTGATCGACAATGCCCTGCACTTGCACCGGCCAACCTTGCAGCTGCATGTCTGCGCGCCAGCCGGGCAGGACCATGCTGGCCCCGGGCTGCTGCGTGAGCCACTCGACAATCTGCAAGCCTTGGGCCGTGTCCCGCGGGGTGACATACAGGTCGGCGGAGAGGCGCAGGTCAAGCCAACCGACAAACGTCTTGCGAAAACCCTCGGTCATGCTGCCCACGCCAACACTGGCAGCCAGGGCCAGCAAAAGGGCGACCAACGCCAGGCTCAGCGCTGGCAACTGCTGGCGGCTGTCAGCCACGAACCATTGCGCCAATGGCCGGTGGCAACGACGCGCCAGCCAGGCCAGTACCCGATCGAGCAACGCCGGCAACAGCAGTGCCGCCGCCAGCAGCAACCCTGCCAGCATGCCGAACGCGCTAAGCAAGCCAGCCCCGAAGACACCACAGCCCAAGGCCAGCAACAGCAGCAGGCCCGCTAGCAAAGCCTGCCGTTGCAACCATGGCCCCTGCGCCAGCCGCCAGGCCTGGGGTTGCGCCAGCGCCAGCAAAGGCAAACGGGCAGCACGCATTACACTCTGCAGCCCAGCCAGCAATGCCCCGAGTACACTCACCAGCACACCCAGCAGCCACCACCCCGCCGGCAGGCTCAACGTGCCGGCGACCTGGGCGCCATACAGACCACGCAGGCTGGCGGCCACGTCGGGCAGCAGCCACGCGGCCAAGGCGTAACCACTGGCCACCCCGGCCAGCCCACCCAGTGCCGCGAACAGGCCCAGTTCCAGTACCAGGGCACCCAGCAGGGTCTTCAGGCTGACGCCGCACGCGCGCAGGTTGCGGATCAGCCCACGGCGCTGCTCCAGCGCCAGACCGATCGCGGCGTGGGCGATGAACAAGCCGACGACGAACGCCAGCAGGCCGAGCGCGGTCAGGTTGAGGTGGAAACTGTCGGTCAGGCGCTGCAAGCCACCATCGTCCTGCCGCGGCTGCAGTTCAAGGTAGCGGGCGATATCTGCAGGCAACGGCCCGGGCGTATCGGCCAGCAGCAGACGAGACAACTGCCCCGGTGCGTTCAGCAACGTCTGCGCGTGGCCGATGTCCACCACGATGACCCCGGGTGCCAACGCAGGCTGCAAAACCATAGGCGGCAGCAACTGCCCTTCACTGTCGCGGGTCGGCGACCCGGGGCTTGTGTTCAGTTGACGCAAGGTGTCTGGCCCAACCCAGGCTTGCCCGGGCGAGCCGACGAACGCTTGCAGGTCGAATGCCTGCACCTGCACCCCGGCAACGCTGCTGGCAGGCGGCAGGCTCAACGGCTCGATGCCGATCAGTCGCACACTGCGTGCGGGCTCGCCCGGCAAGCGCAAGCGCCCTTCCAGCACCGGCGAAACAGCCCAGCCCAGCCTGCGCAGTTGCACGTACAACGCCTGATCGAAGCGCTCGCCATTGCGCGCGATCAGTTGCGCCTGCAACGGCCCGGTCAATACCGCGCTGGCCCGGGCATAGTCGCTGCGTGCCTGGCTGTTCAACGCCTGCACGCCGGTCCACAACGCCGTGGCCAGCCACAGGCCAGTGAAGATGCTGAAGCACTGCACACGATGGCGCCGCCAGTGGCTGAGCAGCGCCAACAGGGCCAGCGACAAAAGCTTCATCAGCCCTGCTCGGGCCGCACACGGCCGGCCTGCAGGTAGCAACGGTGCTGCAAACGCGCCGCCAGCCGCGGGCTGTGGGTCACCATCAGTACCCCGCTGCCGGCTTCGGCGACCAACTGCAGCAACAAACTCAGCACCTCGTCACTGCTGGCTTCATCGAGGCTGCCGGTCGGTTCGTCAGCCAGCAGCCAGGCCGGGCGCCCGGCAAGTGCACGGCCGATCGCGACGCGCTGCTGCTGGCCGCCAGACAGTTGTTCCGGATACCGCTCAAGCAGGTCCGCCAGGCCCAGGCGCTGCGCCAGGTAAGCCGCCCAATGCGGGTCATGCCGCCCGGCGAGACGGGCCTGGAAGGTAAGGTTCAGGCCCACGTCCAGGCTGCTGATCAGGTTGTACTGCTGAAACACCAGGCCGATCCCCTCCCGCCGCCACTGCGCCAGCGAAGCTTCCGAACGGCCGTCGAGCGGAACATCGTCGATCAGAATGCGGCCGCTGTCAGCTCGGTCCAGGCCAGCCACCAGGTGCAGCAAAGTACTCTTGCCGCTTCCCGACTCGCCCATCAGCGCCAGGCTGCTGCCCCGCGCCAGGCGCACATCGACCCCCTGCAATATGGGGAGCGGGCCTTGGGGGGTGGGGAATGATTTGTAAAGTTGTTCGATGGCTAGCATCGAGTGGCCTTGATGGGTTGGGTGTCCCTTTAGGCATAGCAGGTTCGGCCAGGCCTGCTTCTGCACCGGCGCTCGCCAGCGCTCTTCTGGTCAGACGACGTGCTGCTGTAGCCGCCCCCGCGAATCGTTGGAGACATCCATCAATGGATCCACTAAAAACCGATAATCGCACGGAATTCACTTAATACGAGCAAAATTCATTGACCACTCACTACATGCGCAGCCTTAATGGATCCATTAAATAAAAACAAAACCCCGGAGAGCCTTCCATGTACCCCAAAAATACCTGGTACGTCGCCTGCACCCCCGATGAGATCGCCACCAAACCCCTGGGCCGGCAGATCTGCGGGGAAAAAATCGTGTTCTACCGCGCCCGAGAGAACCAAGTAGCCGCCGTCGAGGACTTCTGCCCGCACCGCGGCGCACCGTTGTCGTTGGGCTATGTCGAGGACGGCAACCTGGTGTGCGGCTACCACGGCCTGGTGATGGGTTGCGACGGCAAGACCGTGTCGATGCCGGGCCAACGGGTGCGTGGCTTCCCCTGCAACAAGACCTTTGCGGCCGTCGAGCGCTATGGCTTCATCTGGGTCTGGCCCGGTGACCAGGCGCAGGCCGACCCGGCGCTGATTCCGCATCTGGAATGGGCGGTGAATGATGAGTGGGCCTACGGCGGCGGGCTGTTCCACATCGGTTGCGACTACCGCCTGATGATCGACAACCTCATGGACCTCACCCATGAAACCTATGTGCACGCGTCCAGCATCGGCCAGAAGGAGATCGACGAAGCACCGCCGGTCACCACCGTCACCGGCGACGAAGTGGTCACCGCCCGGCACATGGAAAACATCATGGCACCGCCCTTCTGGCGCATGGCCTTGCGTGGCAACGGCCTGGCCGATGATGTACCGGTGGACCGCTGGCAGATCTGCCGTTTCACCCCACCCAGCCATGTACTGATCGAAGTGGGCGTGGCGCATGCCGGCAAGGGTGGCTACCACGCCGATGCACAGCACAAGGCGTCGAGCATCGTGGTCGACTTCATCACCCCGGAAAGCGATACCTCTATCTGGTACTTCTGGGGCATGGCGCGCAACTTCGCTGCGCACGACCAGACCCTGACCGACAACATCCGGGAGGGCCAGGGCAAGATTTTCAGCGAAGACCTGGAAATGCTCGAACGTCAGCAGCAAAACCTGCTGGCCTACCCCGAGCGCAACTTGCTGAAGCTGAACATCGATGCCGGCGGCGTGCAGTCACGCAAGGTGCTGGAGCGGATCATCGCCAAAGAGCGTGCACCGCAGCCGCAACTGATCGCCACCAGCGCCACCCCTGCCTGAGGAACAGCCGACATGATCGATGCCGTAGTGGTCTCCCGTAACGATGAAGCGCAGGGTATCTGCAGCTTCGAACTGGCAGCGGCAGATGGCAGCCTGCTGCCGGCGTTCAGCGCCGGCGCCCATATCGACGTGCACCTGCCCGACGGGCTGGTGCGCCAGTACTCGCTGTGCAACCACCCCGAAGAACGCCATCGCTACCTGATTGGCGTGCTCAACGACCCGGCTTCGCGGGGCGGCTCACGTAGCCTGCACGAGCAGGTGCAGGCCGGTGCCCGGCTGCGTATCAGTGCGCCGCGCAACCTGTTCCCGCTGGCTGAGAGGGCACAGCGCAGTTTGCTGTTTGCTGGCGGCATCGGTATTACCCCGATCCTGTGCATGGCCGAGCAGCTGTCCCACAGCGGCCAGGCCTTCGAGCTGCACTACTGTGCCCGTTCCAGCGAGCGTGCAGCGTTTGTCGAGCGGATTCGCAGTGCGCCGTTCGCTGATCGGCTGTTCGTGCATTTTGACGAGCAGCCGGAAACGGCGCTGGACATCGCCCAGGTGCTGGGCAATCCGCAAGATGATGTGCACCTGTATGTATGCGGACCAGGCGGCTTCATGCAGCATGTGCTGGACAGCGCGAAGGGGCTGGGCTGGCAGGAGGCCAACCTGCACCGCGAGTACTTCGCTGCAGCGCCGGTGGATGCCAGCAACGACGGCAGTTTCTCGGTGCAGGTGGGCAGCACGGGACAGGTGTTCGAGGTGCCAGCCGAGCGGACCGTGGTGCAGGTGCTGGAAGAGAACGGTATCGAGATCGCCATGTCGTGCGAGCAGGGTATTTGCGGCACCTGCCTGACACGCGTGCTGCAGGGTACACCGGACCATCGCGATCTGTTTCTCACCGAACAGGAGCAGGCCTTGAACGATCAGTTCACGCCCTGCTGCTCGCGCTCGAAGACGCCGCTGCTGGTGCTGGATATCTGACCTGGCTTACGACGAGGCCAGGATGACTTTCATGCCCGCGTCCGCCGCTGCCCCGCCAAAGGTTTCGGCATAGCGCAAGGTGGCATTGGCGTGCTCGCGCATGATCGCTTCAGCGCGAGCACCCTGGCGGTTGACCAGGGCATCGAACACAGCGTGGTGCTGCATGTGGGCGAAGTTGAAGCGCCGGTACTCACGGGCCAGATCATGGCGATCCACCGCCAGTGCGGTGACCGAGGCGAACGGCAGGTGGTCATTGCGCGCCAGGGCAACGGCAATGGCCGGGTTGTGGCTGGCGTCGATGATCACCTGATGAAAACGCATGTTCAGGTCGTGATAAGCCTGCAAGTCGTCTTCGCTCACAAAGCCCTTGTCGAACAGCTGATCGCCGTCGACCAGGCACTGTTGCAGCGCAGCGCGTGCTTGCACCGACAAGCCACGCTCTGCAGCCTGACGCGCAGCCAACCCCTCCAGCACACCACGCACCTCGACCGCACCCGCGATGTCGTCGGCGCTGACCGAGCGCACCTGAAACCCCCGGCCGCCAAAGCGCACCAGCAGGCCTTCCTGTTCGAGGGTGCGAAATGCCATGCGCACCGGCATGCGTGAAACGCCGAACAGTTCAGCGGTTGGGACTTCCATCAAGCGTTCGCCGGCCGCCAGCTCGCCCGAAGCGATCATCTTGCGCAGCGCAACCAGCACCATTTGACCGGGTTTGCTCATCCAGGCTACTTCCACAGACATGAGCGGGCATCTTAGCGCAAGCCGAGGGGTTGCTGCAGGCCTGTGTAGGAACGAGTTTACCCGCGAAGCAGGCGACGCGGGGCATGGCACCGGCTGCGCCGGTGTTCGCGGGTGAACCCGCTCCTACGGGGGGCGCGCCAAGAAAACAACCGGGCGCAAGACATGCGCCGTAGATGTAGGAGCGGGTTTACCCGCGAAGCAGGCAACGCGGAACATGGCACCGGCTGCGCCGGTGTTCGCGGGTGAACCCGCCCCTACAAGGTCAGCGGGTAGCTGACGATCAGGCGCGTCTGGTCGAGATCACTGTTGAAGCTGCGCCGGTTGGCCGCGTTGTTCAGCCGGATGTTGAGGTTCTTCAAAGCCCCGCTCTGGAAGGTGTAGTTCACCTCGATATCGCGCTCCCACTCCTTACCATTGCTGCCCGCCGCCGTGGTGGCATTCTCGCCGTGGCCGTAGCGCACCATGGCCAACAGCCCTGGCACACCCAGCGCGGCAAAGTTGTAGTCGTAACGCACTTGCCACGAGCGCTCGTCAGCATTGCTGAAGTTGCCGTTGAACATGTCATTGCCCAGGGTTCGCCCACTGCTGCCGTACACCGACATCCACTGGCTGTCGCCACTGACCTTCTGCAACCCCAGGTACAGCGTGTGGCCACTGTGCGAAGCTGACAGCAAGGCGTAGCCGGTGCGGCTCTGGATGTCGCCGATGCGCGCCTGCCCGTCATCCCGGTCAATGAAGTAGCCCAGGTTGGCCCCCAACCTCCACTCCCCTACCTGCTGGCTGTGCAGCAGGTTGAAGTAGCTTTGCTGGTAGATGTCCTCCAACTGCGCGTGCCAGGCGCCGATCAGTGTTCGCTGCTGGTTGAAGCGGTACTCGGCACCTGCGTAGTTGAAGCCGTCCGAGGTGACCCCGGGCGCGGCCCAGGCAGATAGGTCCTGCATGTCCGAAGAGTGGCGCAGGCTCACCTCGCGGTACTGGCCGGCCTGCAGGCTAAGGCCTGCGATTTCCCGCGAGTCGAGCATGGCGCCACGAAAGGTCTGCGGCAGCAGGCGACCATCGTCGTAGCGCAACAGTGGGACATCCGGCAACAACTCCCCCACCTTCAGCTTGGTCGCGGAAATACGCAGCTTCGCCGCCAGCCCTGCCCGACCGTAGTCGTCGGCCGCACGCCCGTCATCGTGCACCGGCAGCAGTTCTGAGCCGCTGGTACCGCGGCCGCTGTCCAGCTTCACGCCGAACAAGGCGATACCGTCCAGGCCAAAACCGATCAGCCCCGGGGTGTAGCCCGAGCTGAACTTGAAGATGAAACCCTGGGCCCATTCTTCAACCTTGCCCTTGGCTGCCCCCGGGTCGCGGAAATCACGATTGAAATAGTAATTGCGCAGTGTCAGCCCGCCCTTGGCACCTTCAAAGAAGCCCCCTTCATCGGCCCAGGCCGGCAAACCGAGACCAAACGCCAGCGAAACTGCCAGGGCCGAACGGGCCAGCGTGCAGGTTGTATCCATCATTATTATTGTTCTCCGCTTTCAATAGGCGCAGCAGGCCGCCCCAGGCCAGCCTGACCCGGAGCAGGAAGTTGCATTCAGATACCCCGGCCAGGCCGGGTTGCACTCAGTGACTCAGTGCATCAGCAGGCAGGGTGGACGCCGGCTTGTTCATCGGGCGCAGCAACAGCAGGCAACCCGCGGCAAGCACGAATACGATGGCGAACACGCCATACAGATGCAGGGGTTGCCAGCCGCCATCGAGCAACACGCCAGCCACGGTCGGCGACAGGATGGCGCCCATGCGGCCGATGCCGATACCCCAGCCCACGCCGGTGGCGCGTACCGAGGCGTCGTAGACCACCGGCGACAAGGCATACAGCCCAGCCACGCAGCCGTTGGAAAACAGCCCGATCAGCAGTCCCAACGCCAGCGCCGCAGTGACCGAGGCACCATTGGCCACGAACAGCACCAGCAGCGCTGCGGTAATGAGCATGAACAACGCCAGCACGCGAGTCAGTGGCCAGCGCGAAGCCAGGCCGCCGATCAGCGCCGCACCAAGGATGCCGCCCACGCTCAACAGTACGCCGCCGGTGATGCCTTGCTGGGCCGACAAGCCGGAGGCCACCAGCAGTTTCGGCGTCCAGCTCATGACGAAGTAGAAGCCGAACATGACCAGGAAGAACAGCAACCAGATCACCAGCGTGGTGCGGCGCATGGCCGGCGCCAGCAGTTGCCTGAAACCGCTGTTGGCACCCGCTGCCCTTGCGGCAACAGCCGGCAGTTGCGCCAATGCCGGTTGGCCGAGGCGCACGGCAAGACGGTTGACCCGGGCCAGAGCATTGGCCGGCCGGCGTGCCAGCAGAAAGTCCAGCGACTCTGGCAACCACAGCAGTACCAGCGGAATCACCAGTACGGTAACGATGCCGCCAAACAGAAATACCGAGCGCCAGCCCCAATGCCCCAGCAACCATACCGCCAGCAAACCGCCCAGGGTCGCGCCCAGCGCATAACCAGTGGACTGCAGGCTAACCGCCAAGCCGCGCCAGCGTTTGCTGGCATATTCACTGGCAATCACATTGCTGCTGGCCAGGATGCCACCAATGCCCAGCCCGGTCAGACCACGCAGCAGCGCCAGTTGCAGCGGGCTCTGACTCAGTGCCGAGAGCAGCATGCCGATACCGGACAGCGCCAGACACAGCAGGATCAGCGGGCGTCGGCCAAAGCGGTCAGCCCACGGCGCGATGAACAATGACCCGGCCGCCATACCGAACAAGCCGGCACTGAGCAGAAGCCCTACCTGCGCCCCGTTCAGGTTCCACTCGGCAGACACCGAGGCAGCGGTAAAGGCCATGACCAGCACGTCGAAGCCATCGATCATGTTGAGGATGATGCAAATACCAATGGCCAGGCACTGAAAGCGGCCCATCGGGTCGTTGTCCAGACGTTGCTTGAGATCGGTATTCATGGGGTCACCTGCCGGCCAGGCTTGGCCACAGGCGAGAAGAACGATGCGCACACGCAGGCGCAACGGGAGGAACCCTGACGGTTCAGTGCCGCTGGATAGCCATTCATGACTGGACCCTTTTTGTAATTGTTATCGCATACGGCAGGAGGGCTCCGGCCGTTGTCAGGCGCTAATCAACCAGATAATGGATCCACAGACAACGTGACGAAAGCACTGCCTAACAATCAGGCGCAACCAATTTCAGTTCATTGCTAGGAAAAATCATATTTTTTATAAATAAATTCAATAGTTTAGAAATTTACAACCAACGAAACTTGATGTTCGGTTACCGAACAGAATCGATCTATGGATCCACAAATCATCAAAAACCACCCCTGACTCGCCATCATGACTCCGCAATGAACAAATCTTCATATTCCCCCTCAGCGCCCGGATCATGGGGCACACAGCCGATGCCAGCCAGCCGGCAGCCGGGGCTCGTCTTGAGGGGGCAGTACGGGTTGCGTAGCATCCGCGGCCCGATCGCGCGCGTACTGCTCCCCCCCCAGGATCGACTCACTGATGCCGCAACCTATCCCTCTAAAGGACCACGAAAAGGAAAAACATCTGGTCAACCGTCGGCTTCTGGCCTGCGCCGCCATGGTGTTCAGCCTGTGTGCCGTCCTGGTTGGCCGGCTCTATGTGCTGCAAGTGCTACAGCACGACCAGCAAACGGCCGTGTCGGAAAACAACCGCGTGCACGTGTTGCCCATCGCTCCCGAACGCGGGCTGATCTACGACCGCAACGGCGTGGTACTGGCGGACAACAAGCCCAGCTTCGACCTGACCATGACTCGCGAGCGGGCCGGCGGCGACTCGGCCAAAGTGCTCGACACCCTGACGCAGGTGCTGGGCCTGACCGAAGACGACCGTAAGCAGTTCGACAAGGACCTGCGCCGTGGCCGCAAACCGTTCGAGCCCGTGACCCTCATGGTGGGTTTGAGCGAGAAACAGATCGCCCTGGTCGCCGTGAACCAGTTCCGCCTGCCAGGCCTGGATGTAGAGCCGCAATTCATCCGCGAGTACCCACTGGCCGAGCATTTCGCTCATTCAGTGGGCTATGTGGGGCGCATCAACGAGAAAGAAGCCAAGACGCTCGACAGCACGGAGTACCGCGGCACCCAATCGATTGGCAAGACCGGCATCGAGCGCTTCTACGAAAGCCAGCTGCATGGCCACGTGGGCTACGAAGAGGTCGAGACCAACGCTCAAGGGCGGGTGATGCGTGTGCTCAACCACAAGGCCCCGACCCCAGGGCAGGACATAGTGCTCACCCTGGACGCCCATTTGCAGGTAGCCGCAGAAAAAGCGCTGGGTGACCGCCGTGGCTCGGTAGTGGTGCTGGACCCGGCCAATGGTGATGTCCTGGCGATGGTCAGCAACCCAAGCTTCGACCCCAACCTGTTCGTCAAGGGCATCAGCTTCAAACAGTATGCCGCGCTGCGCGACTCCATCGACCGCCCACTGTTCAACCGCGTCCTGCGCGGCCTGTACGCGCCCGGCTCGACCGTGAAGCCTGAAGTGGCGATCGCTGGCCTCGACAGCGGGGTGATCACTCCGGGCAGCCGGGTGTTCGACCCGGGCTACTACGAACTGCCCAACTATCACCACAAGTACCGCAACTGGAACCGCAGCGGTGACGGCTGGGTGGACATGTACACCGCCATCATGCGTTCCAACGACACCTACTTCTATGACCTGGCGCACAAACTGGGCATCGACCGCCTGCACGACTACATGGCCGAGTTCGGCCTGGGCCAGAAGGTGTCGCTGGACATGTTCGAGGAGGCCTCCGGGCTGATGCCCTCGGCCGAGTGGAAGCGCGCTACACGGCGCCAGGCCTGGTTCCCGGGCGAGACGCTGATCCTGGGCATTGGCCAGGGTTACATGCAGGTCACCCCGCTGCAGCTGGCCCAGGCCACCAGCCTGCTGGCAAGCAAGGGCGTGTGGCACCGCCCGCACCTGGCCATGACCGTGGGCGGCGACACACCAGTCGACACCCACCCCATGCCCAACATCGTTCTGCACGACAAGCATGCCTGGGACCAGGTCAACCAGGGCATGCAGATGGTCATGCACGACCCGCGCGGTATTGCCCGCGCCGCGGCAGCCGGTGCGCAGTACCGGATTGCCGGCAAGAGCGGTACCGCGCAGGTGGTGGCGATCAAGCAGGGTGAGCGTTACAACCGCAACAAGACCCTGGAGCGCCACCGCGACAATGCCCTGTTTGTCGGCTTTGCTCCGGCCGAGCATCCCAGCGTGGTGGTGGCGGTGATGATCGAGAACGGCGAGGCTGGGGGCCGGGTCGCAGGGCCGGTGGTACGGGAGGTGATGGACGCCTATCTGCTGGATGAGCAAGGGCACCTGAAGCCGGAGTATGCGGGCGGCGCACCCACTCGGGGTGTGCCACACACTTGATTTTGCGCGGCCGCTGTGGAGGCGGCCATAGCCGCGAATGCGTCAGGATGCCGTGCGCGGCATCAGCTCATACGGGTGTTTCCACCCCGGCAGCGCCTGAATGCGGGCTTTCCACGCTTCGATGTGGTTGAACTCTGCCAGCGGAATACCGGTGTCTTCTGGCATGAACACATACCCCGCCAACGACAGGTCGGCGATGGTCAACCGGTTACCGATCATGAATGGCATCTTCGCCAGGTGCGCGTCGACAATACGGTAAGCCGCCGTGGCACGCTCGCGCAGAAACCTCGTGACATCGGTTTCACCAGTATTCTTCAGGCAGAACAGAAAGCGCAGCACAGCGTAGTAGCTGGTGAACTTATGGTTGTCGAACAGCATCCAGCGCCAGATCTCGCGTTTTTCGTCTTCATCGCGGGGCCCGAACTGGCCGGTCTGTTCAGCAAGGTATTCCAGGATCAGCGCAGATTGGGTGAAACGCTTGCCAGCGTGTTCCATCACCGGCACCTCGCCCTGCTCGTTCACCTCATCGCGCCAGGCTTGCTCACGGGTCTGGCCATGGAAGAAGTCGACGAACACCGGCTGCCAGTTCTGGCCGGTGAGTTCAAGCATGAGCGCAACCTTGTAGGCGTTGCCGGATTCGGCAAAGCAATGCAGCTTGTAGTCGGACATGGGCGAACCTTCAGTTTCCTTTGAATGATCGGCAGGGCCCTCTGCGGGTTTGCCCGCGAAGCGCCATCCACCCAAGCAAATCACGCGCATCCCGACGCGGTCAATCCATGACGCGCTCCGTCGGTACCTTGAAAACCGTGAGTTCAGCCACCTCGTCAGCGGCGCCTGCCAGGAGTAGGGAACTACCTGAACGCCCCGGCCGTCTTAGACACTGAGTGGTTTATTTCCCTGTGCTTTACGCTACTGGAGAACACAACATGCGCCACCTACTGCTCGCCCCTGCGCTGCTGCTCCTGATGCCTGCCGGCGCTGCCCTGGCCCGCGTCGATGCGGGCGACGTCGCCACCTCGGCCGGTATTTCCGCTTCGCTGTATTCGACCTTCAAGGATGACAAACGGATCATCCCGGCCCGTGACGAACTTTCAGCGTTCGTCGCCAGCGGCGGTGCCATCCGCGGCGCCTATGTGGAGTCGGCGCTTGAACAGGCCCGCAAGGACCATCCAGGGCTGCAGGCCAATGATGAAGAACTGGCCCGGGCCATCCTGTCGCAGGATGACCCTGTGGCTGACCACTGACCATTGCGTAAACCTGTACCGCCTTTCGCAGCGGTTCGACGCAAAAGGGCGGTACAGGGCCACCTCACCCCCAGCCATCCATGCGCATGGTCGCCCTGACCAGGCGCTGCTCTTCCTGCTCGATCTCCTGCAAACTGTCGCGTATGCCGTAGATATGCTCACGCGCCGCCCGCTGCGCCTGCTCGGGCAGTTGCTCCATCACCGCGCGATACAACCGCGCATGCTGCCGATCAATCTGGCGTTTCTGCGCCGGCCGGCAATACAAATTGTTGACCGAAGCAAACACGGTGCTCAACGTCAGGTCACTGAGCGATTGCAGGGTATGCACCAGCACCGGGTTATGCGACGCCTCACTGATTGCCCGGTGAAAGGCATGGTCACGACGGGCATGCTCACGGGCATCCAGCGCCTGCGCAGCCTCGTGCGCAGCCAGCATTTCTTCATAGCGCCGGCGGATCAGCAGGCGGTCGACGTCGGTAGCGCGCAACGCAGCCAACCGCGCCGACTCAGCCTCCAGCAACGCCCGGACCTCCAGCAGGTCGAACAGCGTACGCGGTTGCGAACTGAACAGGTGCATCAAAGGCGTAGCACCCGCCTGCCCGGTGAGATCGGCGACGAACGAACCCCGCCCCTGTTCGGTGTCGATGATGCCGCGCCCACGCAAAATGCGCAGGCCCTCCCGCAACGCCGAACGTGAACAGCCAAGCTTCTCCACCAGCCGCCGCTCCGACGGCAGCGCCTGGCCCACCTTGAGCACACCTTCGACGATAAGCCGCTCGACCCGTTCGGCCACCTGGTCGGCGACCTTGACCTTGCCTTCAGTACCCACTGCACACACTCCTGCTGGTAGGACCACTTTGACTTATAGCGCCAATCTAGCCGGACAGAGCCGTGAGTAAACAGCATTGTCCGAAGAAACTGGTAGGACCAGTCAACATCTCACTCGACCCCGGCCGCTAGCACGCGCACGCTGCAACGGTGACCGCTTTGCCAACAACAATAAAAACCGTTGCCGAGTGAGCCGATGAATATCCTGTACGACGAACGCGTCGATGGCGTACTGCCTGACGTGGACCGGGCCGCCCTGTTGCAGGCGCTGCGCGACGCCCTGCCGGACCTTGAAATCCTGCACCGCGATGAAGACCTCAAACCGTACGAATGCGACGGCCTGTCGGCCTACCGCACCGTGCCACTGCTGGTGGTGCTCCCCGAGCGCCTGGAGCAGGTGCAGACGCTGCTGAAGCTTTGCCACCAGCGCGGCGTCCCGGTGGTTGCGCGTGGTGCCGGTACCGGCCTGTCGGGTGGTGCCCTGCCGCTGGCCAAGGGCATCCTGCTGGTGATGGCACGCTTCAACCGCATCCTTGAGGTCAACCCGCAGGGGCGCTACGCCCGCGTGCAGCCGGGCGTACGCAACCTGGCCATTTCCCAGGCCGCCGCCCCCCATGGCATGTACTACGCACCAGACCCTTCCTCGCAAATTGCCTGCTCAATCGGGGGCAACGTCGCCGAAAACGCCGGTGGTGTGCACTGCCTCAAGTACGGCCTGACCGTACACAATGTGCTCAAGGTGGAAATCCTCACCGTCGAGGGCGAACGCCTGAGCCTGGGCAGCGATGCCTTGGACAGCCCTGGCTTCGACCTGCTGGCATTGTTCACCGGCTCCGAAGGCATGCTCGGTATCGTCACCGAAGTCACCGTCAAGCTGCTGCCCAAGCCCCAGGTGGCGCGGGTGATACTGGCCAGTTTCGAATGCGTCGAGGACGCCGGCCAGGCAGTCGCCGACATCATCGCTGCCGGCATCATTCCCGGCGGCCTGGAGATGATGGACAACCTGGCGATCCGCGCCGCAGAAGACTTCATCCATGCCGGCTACCCGGTGGACGCGGCGGCGATCCTGCTGTGCGAACTGGATGGCGTGGAAGCCGATGTTCACGACGACTGCCAGCGCGTCGCCGCCGTGCTGACGCAAGCCGGGGCCCGCGAGGTGCGCCTGGCCTGCGACGAAGCCGAGCGCGTTCGCTTCTGGGCCGGACGCAAGAACGCCTTTCCGGCCGTGGGGCGCATCTCCCCGGACTACTACTGCATGGACGGCACCATCCCGCGCCGAGCATTGCCACGGGTGCTCAAGGGCATCAGCGACCTGTCCGCGGAGTACGGCCTGCGGGTGGCCAACGTGTTCCATGCCGGCGACGGCAACATGCACCCTTTGATCCTGTTCGATGCCAACCTGCCCGGCGAGCTGGAGCGTGCCGAAGCGATCGGCGGCAAGATTCTGGAGCTATGTGTGAAGGTGGGCGGCAGCATCACCGGTGAACACGGCGTGGGACGCGAGAAGATCAACCAGATGTGCGCGCAGTTCAACAGCGACGAAATCACCCTGTTCCACGCGGTGAAGGCCGCCTTCGACCCTCAGGGCCTGCTCAACCCCGGCAAGAACATTCCCACCCTGCACCGCTGCGCCGAATTCGGCGCCCTGCATGTGCACCATGGGCAACTACCCTTCCCCGAGCTGGAGCGCTTCTGATGAGCATGGACCGCGACATGAGCCAGGGGCTGTTGGAACAAGTCAACCAGGCACTGAACGAAGGTACGCCGCTGCGTATCCAGGGCAGCAACAGCAAAGCGATGCTCGGCAACCCGGTGGCGGGCGAAGTACTCGACACCCGCAACCACCGCGGCATCGTCAGCTACGACCCCACCGAGCTGGTACTCACGGCCCGCGCCGGTACCCCTCTGCGCGAGATCGAGGCAGCCCTGCACGAGGCTGGCCAGATGCTGCCCTGCGAGCCACCCCACCTGGGCCCCGAGGCCACCTTGGGCGGCATGGTCGCGACGGGGTTGTCTGGCCCTCGACGGCCGTGGGCCGGGTCGGTGCGCGACTTTGTACTGGGTACACGGGTGATCACCGGCCACGGCAAACTGCTGCGCTTTGGTGGCGAGGTGATGAAGAACGTCGCCGGCTACGATGTGTCACGCCTGATGGCGGGCAGCTTCGGATGCCTGGGGCTGCTGACCGAAGTTTCGCTGAAAGTGCTGCCACGGCCGCGCCTATGCCTGAGCCTGCGCCTGCCGATGGGCCGCAATGAAGCGCTGGCCGAGCTGGCCGAATGGGGCCAGCATCCGCTGCCGATCAGCGCCGCCTGCCATGACGGCGAAACGCTATACCTGCGCCTGGAAGGCGGCGAAGGGTCGGTGCAGTCGGCACGCCAACGGCTGGGGGGCGAAACACTCGATAACCGCTTCTGGAGCGACCTGCGCGAGCAGCGCCTGGCGTTCTTTACCGACGCCGCCCCCCTGTGGCGCCTGTCCGTACCCACCATCACCGGCGAGCTGGAAATGCCCGGCCAGCAACTGATCGACTGGGGGGGTGCCCAGCGCTGGCTCAAGACCCGCGCACCGGCGCAGGCCATTCGCAACCAGGTCGCCAAGGTAGGTGGCCACGCCACCTGCTACGCCCCCGGTGCAACCAGCAGCCCGCCACTGCCGGTTGCACTGATGCGCTACCACCGCGCCCTCAAGCAGCAGCTCGATCCCCAGGGGGTGTTCAACCCTGGTCGCCTGTACCCGGACCTGTGAGGCCAGACCATGCAAACCAACCTTAGCGAAACATCGCGCCGCCTGGCCCGCGCCGACGAAGCCGAGCGCATCCTGCGCACCTGCGTACATTGCGGTTTCTGCACCGCCACCTGCCCTACTTACCAGTTGCTGGGCGACGAACTGGACGGCCCGCGCGGGCGAATCTACCTGATCAAGCAGATGCTCGAAGGCGAGCCGGTCACCGCCAGTACCCAATTGCATCTGGACCGCTGCCTGACCTGCCGCAACTGCGAAACCACCTGCCCATCCGGGGTGAAGTACCACGATCTGCTGGACATCGGCCGCGCGGTGGTCGAGCAGCAAGTGCCACGCCCGCTCAGCCAGCGCCTGTTGCGCCTGGGCCTGCGTGCGGTGGTGCCGCACCCGGCACTGTTCAAGGCCCTGACCCGCAGCGGCCAGGCGCTGCGCCCGCTGCTACCGGCCTCAGTCAAACGCAAGTTGCCGGCGCAGGTCACCCCACCCGGCCAGCGTCCGGCAGCGCGCCATGCGCGCCGGGTACTGATGCTGGAAGGCTGCGTGCAACCGGCCCTGTCACCCAATACCAATGCCGCTGCTGCGCGGCTGCTCGACCGCCTGGGCATCAGCGTGCAACCGATCCGGCAAGCCGGATGCTGTGGCGCGGTGGACTATCACCTGAATGCCCAGGAGCAAGGCCTGCAGCGGGCACGGCGCAATATCGACGCCTGGTGGCCCGCCATCGAAGCGGGTGCCGAGGCTATCGTGCAGACCGCCAGCGGCTGCGGTGCGTTTGTCCGCGACTATGGGCACCTGCTGGAAAAAGACCCCCATTACGCTGCCAAGGCCGCCCGGGTCAGCGCCCTTTCCCGCGATCTGGTGGAAATCTTGCGCGATGAGCCGATCGAACAATTGGCCCTGTGCGCCGAACAGCGCCTGGCCTTCCACTGCCCATGCACCCTGCAGCACGCCCTGAAGCTGGGCGGTGCGGTAGAAGCGTTGCTGACGCGGCTCGGCTTTACCCTGACCTCGGTGCCCGATGGTCACCTGTGCTGCGGCTCAGCGGGGACCTATTCGCTGACCCAGCCTGAACTGTCACTGCAACTTCGCGACAATCGTCTGAATGCGCTGGAAAGCGGTAAACCGCACCTCATTGCCACAGCCAATATAGGCTGCCAGGCCCACCTCGACGGGGCTGGACGCACGCCCGTGCGCCACTGGATCGAAATCGTCGAAGCAGCCTTGAACCCGGAGCCCGCCCATGCATAGCAAGTTCGTTATCGGCCAGACCGAAATCGCCCGCGTACTGACCGCCGCCCGCCAGGAAGCCCAGGCCCGAGCATGGAGCGTGACCATCGCCGTGGTCGACGACGGCGGCCACCCACTGGCCCTGGAACGCCTGGACGGCTGCGCGCCGGCCAGTGCCTATATCGCGCTGGAAAAAGCCCGCAGCGCCGCACTGGGGCGCAAAGAGACGCGGGATTATGAAGATATGGTCAATGGTGGCCGTACTGCATTCGTGACCGCCCCCCTGCTGACCAGCCTGGAAGGTGGGGTGCCGCTGCGGGTGGAAGGCCAGGTGGTGGGTGCCATCGGTGTATCCGGCGTCAAATCCGAACAGGATGCCCAAGTGGCCAAGGCTGGGGCTGCCGCCTTGTAGATCCTGGGATTCGACCCCGCCTCCGCACCTTAAAGGCATTTCCTACACGAGCCTCAGAAGCGCCTTACTTGATGTCCCTACCCAGAGAAAACATGATCGGCGCTGGAGGACGCAAGGTCGCGATCCAGAGGAGGCTCCGCATGCACCCGTACGCCCGCCCCATCGCCGAACTGCGCAGCAGCCTGCGCGAAATGTTGGCCCATGACATGACCAACCCCGACAACGACCCGCACTTGTCGGGGGTCATGTTCTTCTGCGTCACCGATGAACATTCCCGGCAATTGATCGAACGCATCGAGTTGCTGGCCAGCGAGGTGTTCTTCGACGCGAACGGACGGGCCATTTCAGAGCATATGAAGGCTTCGACGGTAGAAGGCGTGCGCATCAAGCGCAACCGCAACGCGCCGGAAGATGAAACCGTGATACGCATTGCCCTGGCAGAAAAAGGCTACATCACTGTCAGCACCGCCCGGCTCTGAGCGGTTGGCTTGGCATCATCGTAGCCTGTGACAAGCACCTGAGTCGCAGCCAATCCGCTATCCTGAGCAATCCTCCGCTCCGGACCCGTCCATGGAACTGCACATTCGCCTGGAGGGCCGCAAAGGCCTGGCCGATCAGCTTTACCAGCAACTGCGCGACGGTATCGACAGCGGCCACCTGGCCGCCGGCACCCAACTGCCGCCCACCCGCCTGCTGGCTGAACAACTGGGCGTATCGCGCAAGACCGTGGCCGAGGCCTATTCGCGGCTGACCTACGACAACCTGCTCAACGGCGTGGTCGGCCGTGGCACATTCGTCACCCCACGCCATCCGCTGCGCAGCACCGAATCAGCCACCATCCCCCTGGCCGGCGGCGCCTCCCTCGAGCGCTGGCAGCAGCGCGCCACCGTGCTCAGCCAACGCCAGTTGCAGGCGCCATCGCGCTATGACTTCGTCGGTGGTGCTTCGAGCAAGGCCCAGTTCCCCTTCGACCAGTGGCGCAGTTGCCTGAACTACGCCCTGCGCCGTAGCCAGCGCCACCCCGAGCGACAATTCCCGGCTCAGGGCTTGCCGGAACTGCGCGAAGCCATTGCCCACCACATCGCCTACTCGCGCGGGGTGCACTGCAGCGCAGCCGACCTGCTGGTGTGCAACGGCGCCCAGCAGGCGCTGGACCTGATCGCCCGGGTGCTGGTCGAACCGGGCTGCCAGGTGGCCATGGAGGATCCCGGCTACCCGCCAGCACGGCAGTTGTTCCTGGCCCTGGGTGCACGCCTGCAATCGGTGCCAGTGGATGATGAGGGCCTGTGCGTGGAACAGATCGCCGACGGCACCCGGCTGATCTACGTAACACCCTCGCACCAGTTCCCGCTGGGCATGCCGATGAGCGAGCCACGCCGGCATGCCCTGCTTGCGCGGGCCGCCGAGCTGGGTGCACTGATCATCGAAGACGACTACGACTGTGAATTCCGCTACCACGGGCCAGCCTCGGACGCGCTGCAGCGCCTGGACCGGCATGGGCTGGTAGCCTACGTCGGGACCTTCTCCAAGACCTTGCTGCCCGAGCTGCGCCTGGGCTATGCCGTATTACCGCCTGCCGTACTGCAGGCCGCTTGCGTGGCCAAGCACCTCAGTGACTGGCACAGCCCTACCCTGCTGCAGTGGGCGCTGGCGCGCTTTCTTGGCGAAGGCCACCTGAACAAGCACATCCGCCGCTGCCACGAGGTCTACAGCGCACGCCGCGAGCGCATCCTGGCGCGCCTGGGTGGCGATCTGGCACCGTGGTTCCGCGCCATCCCCGCCAGCGCCGGCTTCCACCTCAGTGCCTTGGCTACACACGGGGTGGATGTGGAACTGCTGGCCAACCTCGCGCGCAAGGTAGAGGTCGGCCTGTATTCGCTGGCACCCTTCTTCAGCGAGGCGCCGGTACGCCCGGGGCTGTTGATGGGCTTCGGCGCCATCGAACTGCTGGATATCGACCCGGCGCTGGACCGGGTACGCGATACCCTGCAACGCCTCAGTTGACCGGTGCGGCGTTGCCGGTTGCAGCCGGCCGTGCGATGGCCGCCGCATAGCCGCGCGGGTTGAAGCACGCAGTCACCAGCAGCATTGCCAGCACGGTCACGGTCAACAGCGTCCACGAAGCCTGGAAGTCGCCACTGACATCCCTCAGCCAACCGGTGATATACGGCACGATGCCGGTGATGATAAAGCCGATGCCCTGTACGAACGCCGCCAGGCTGCCGGCCTCGGCAGGCGTTTTCAGGTGTTCCAGGGTCAACGTCAGGCACTGGCTGAAGCAGGCACCCAAGCCAAAGCCGATCATGGCGACCCAAAGCCCGGAAGCCCCCGCAGGTACCAGCAAAAGACCCAGGAAGCCCGCCAGCTGGATCGCCAATGCCAGGGACAGACCGGGGCGCCTGTCTGTCCAACGTCGCAGCAGCAGCGGTAGGCCAAGCGCACCGAGCACCTGGAAGACGGTCATCAGGCCCACCAGGTCGGCACCGCCCTGAGCACTGCCGCCGTGCTCGATGTGGTAAGCCGGCAACCAGGCCACCATGCTGGTGTAGCCGCCGTTGATCAGGCCGAAGTACAGGGCCAGCAACCACGCCCGGCGACTGCCGAACCAGTGCCCGCCAGTGGCCGTTCCCAGCTTCGGCGCCTCCTGCCTTGGCCGCAGCACGGCCCACGCCAGCAACGCCAGCACGGCCGGGACCGCCCATACGCCCAAGCCCGCCTGCCAGTAGCCGAAATGGCCGCTGATGTGTGGCCCGAGTACTGCAGCCAGGCCGCCGCCGCTCATCAGTGCCGCCGAGTACAGCCCCATCGCCCCGGCCAGACGCCCGGGGAACCAGCGGTTGACCAGCCCCGGCATCATGCCCTGCACCACCGCCACGCCCAGGCCAGCCACCAGCGCACTGGCGATCAGCGCCCAGGCGCTATCCAGTTGCAGGCGCCACAGGCAGGCCAGGGCAATCGCGGCCAGGCCCGCAAGCATGCCGCCGTGCTCGCTGACCCAGCGTCGCAGCCACGGTTGCAACAAGGGCACCAGGCCCATGCACAGCACCGGTAGCGCCGTCAGCAGGGCAGCCTGCTGGTAACCCAGGCCGGTGCTGGCGCGCATGGGTTCGAGTAACGGGCCGATACTGGTCAGGATCGGCCGCAGGTTCAACGCCAGCAGGATCACCAGCAACAGGTTCAGTGCAGCTCTCATTGTGAATCGGTTCTCTTGAAGCAGGAACTGGCCATTATCCCGGCTCGGCTGACTTGGCAGAAATGAAGAGATTGGATGCAGGTCAGTGGCCACCTGAATGGGCGATTGGCCTCCCGCTTATGCGCAAAATTGGCTATCGGGGTGGCCAATGAGCGGCGCTACAGTAGCGCCCTACCCCCGCACGTTGGAGACTGCCATGCACAACCGTATCGAATGGGCCAAACACGCCCCACAAGCCTACAAAGCCATGGTCGGCCTGGAGCAGGCCCTGGCCAACAGCGGCCTTGAGAACTCGCTGCTGGAGCTGATACGCCTGCGCGCTTCGCAGATCAACGGCTGCGCCTACTGCGTCAACCTGCACGCCAACGATGCGCGCAAGGCCGGTGAGACCGAAGCACGCCAGCAGACCCTTTGCGTGTGGCAGGAAACCAGCTACTTCACACCGCGTGAACGTGCTGCGCTGGCCTGGGTCGAGAGCCTGACCCGCTTGCCTGAACAGGGTGCGCCGCAGGGGCAATATGAAGCCCTGCAGGAACACTTCGAGCCAGCCGAAGTGGCCAACCTGACCTTGGCAATTGCCACCATCAATGCCTGGAACCGGTTCGGCGTCGGCTTTGCCATGGTGCCGGCCTGATTCTTTCGGGTGGCCTGTGCTGGCCTATTCGCGGGCAAGCCCGCTCCTACAATTCATGCCCGCCCCCACAATTCTGTTCGTGCCCTGTAGGAACGGGTTTACCCGCGAACACCGGCAGAGCCGGTGCCATCCACCGCGTTGGTTTCTTCGCGGGCATGCCCGCTCCCACAGGTAGAACGCAGGCCGGCCAACCGTGCCCGGTAGCTCCCAGGGCTCTGTCCGGTCCACTTCTTGAACGCCCGGTGGAACGCACTCGGTTCCTGAAACCCCGCCTGCTCGGCAATTTCGGCGATGCTCAACGCCCCTTCGCGCAACCGCTCGAAGGCCATGGCCCGGCGCACTTCATCCTTGATCTGCTGGTACGAACGCCCCTCCCGCTCCAACTGCCGGCGAAAGGTACTGGCACTGATCCCCTGCTGCTGCGCCAGCGCGGCCAATGTCGGCCACTGCCCATAGCGCAATGCCCGCAGGTGTCGATACACCTCAGCCACCAGCCCGTTCTGATTGCGAAAGCGGATCACCAGGCCCTGCGGCGCACTGCGCAGGAAGGTCTTCAAAGCCGCCCGGTCCTGCACCACCGGCAGGCGCAGGTAAGCGCTGTCGAACTCCACCTCGGTGCGTCCGCTGCCCAGGCGCAGGTCCGGCCCCCACAGCAGCAAGTCGTCCTCTTGGGCCGGGCGCGACACCGCGAGCTCCGTGCGGTCGATGGCAATTCGCCGCCCGGCCAGCCAGCACAGCATGCCGATCATCAGCACCAGGTAAGTTTCCTCGGCATACACCCGAGTCAAGGGGTCGGCAATGTTCGACTGCACGCTGATCAACGCCCGACCGCCACGTACTGTCAGGCTGCCACGCAGGTCACGCAGGAACAGGCCGAAGCCCCCCATGCACTGGCGCAAGGCCTTTTCCAGGTTCGGTTCGAGGATCAAGCCCCGGCAGATCAGGGCGAAACTGCCCAGCGGCATACCATGGCTGTCGAGGCCAAAGAACTCATCGTCCAGGCGCTGGATCAACGCCAGCCACAGCTGGGCGAACGCCTTGGCCGGCACCCGCGCCTGAGGCTGATCGAGCAGCTGCGGGGCGATGCCCACTGCAAGCAGCTGGGCGTCACGCTCGGCGGGGGTGTCGCGCAGAGCGTGGAGCATGGCGTTGAGGAAGTACACGGCGACTGAATCGCTTTCGCGCATGGCGGTTTTCGCTGTCTATGCTGAGTGGCAAAAAGTGCCAGGTTGTTTGAACAGATCCGGCATAGGCTGCAACAGAGCCTTTGCCTAGACTCGATCCCACTTCGGGGCCGCCAACCATTCTCGCAGAGCCTGGCCCGGTCCCGCCACGCCTTCGCAATCGGAGCCCTTATGAGCAGCGCAGAAATCTACGTCGTCAGTGCCGTCCGTTCAGCCATTGGTGGCTTCGGCGGTTCTCTCAAGGACCTGCCACTGGCCGACCTGGCCAGCGCCGTGACCCGCGCCGCCATCGAGCGCTCGGGCCTGGCCGCCGAGCAAGTCGGCCACCTGGTGATGGGCACGGTAATCCCCACCGAACCGCGTGACGCCTACCTGGCACGGGTAGCGGCAATGAACGCCGGCATCCCCAAGGAAACGCCGGCATTCAACGTCAACCGCCTGTGCGGCTCTGGCCTGCAGGCCATTGTCTCTGCGGCCCAGGGCCTGTTGCTGGGCGACACCGACGTGGCCGTCGCGGCCGGCGCCGAATCCATGAGCCGTGGCCCTTACCTGCTGCCACAAGCGCGCTGGGGTGCACGCATGGGTGATCTGCAAGGCATCGACTATACCGTCGGCGTACTGCAGGACCCCTTCCAGCACTTCCACATGGGCATTACCGCCGAGAACGTCTCGGCCAAGCATGGCATTACCCGCGAAATGCAGGACGAACTGGCCCTGACCAGCCAGCGCCGCGCTGCTCGTGCCATTGCCGAGGGCCGCTTCGCCAGCCAGATCGTTGCGCTGGAGCTGAAAACCCGCAAGGGCAGCGTGCAGTTCAGTGTCGACGAGCATGTGCGTGCTGATGTAACCGCCGAGCAACTGGCCGGTATGAAGCCGGTATTCAAGAAAGACGGTACCGTCACCGCCGGCAACGCCAGCGGTATCAACGATGGCGCCGCCGGCCTGGTGTTGGCCACAGGTGACGCGGTGCGCCGCCTGGGCCTGAAGCCTCTGGCACGCCTAGTGGGCTATGCCCACGCCGGGGTGGAACCTGAGCTGATGGGCCTGGGGCCGATCCCGGCCACCCGCAAAGTGCTGGAAAAAACCGGCCTGAACCTGCAAGACCTGGATGTGATCGAGTCCAACGAAGCCTTCGCCGCCCAGGCCTGCGCGGTTGCCCGCGAGCTGGGCTTTGACCCGGAAAAGGTCAACCCCAACGGTTCGGGCATTTCCCTGGGCCACCCAGTGGGTGCCACCGGTGCGATCATCGCCACCAAGGCCATCCATGAGCTGCAGCGCATCCAGGGCCGCTACGCGCTGGCCACGATGTGTATCGGCGGTGGCCAAGGCATCGCTGTCGTGTTCGAGCGCGTCTGAGGGAGGCTGACACATGAGCATTGAACAGATCGCCGTGATCGGCGCGGGCACCATGGGCAACGGCATAGCCCAGGTGTGCGCCATTGCCGGCTACCAGGTGCTGCTGGTGGATGTTTCCGACGCAGCGCTTGAGCGCGGTGTGGCCACCTTGAGCAAGAACCTCGAGCGCCAGCTCAGCAAAGGCACCCTCGACGCCGACAAAGCCGCAGCCGCCAAAGCCCGCATCCGCACCAGCACCGACTACACCCAGCTCAGCGCTGCACAGCTGGTGATCGAGGCGGCTACCGAGAACCTGCAGCTCAAGCAGCGCATCCTGCAGCAGGTGGCAGCCAACGTCGCCGCCGACTGCCTGATCGCCACCAACACCTCGTCGCTGTCAGTGACTCAACTGGCCGCCTGCATCGAGCACCCCGAGCGCTTCATTGGTGTGCACTTCTTCAACCCGGTACCGATGATGGCGCTGGTGGAGATCATTCGTGGCCTGCAGACCAGCGACAGCACCTACGCCCAGGCACTGCTGGTGACGGAAAAAGTCGGCAAGACCCCGATCACCGCCGGTAACCGCCCGGGCTTCGTGGTCAACCGCATCCTGGTGCCGATGATCAACGAGGCGATCTTCGTGCGCCAGGAAGGCCTGGCCAGTGCCGAGGATATCGACACCGGCATGCGCCTGGGCTGCAACCAGCCGATCGGCCCGCTGGCCCTGGCCGACCTGATCGGGCTGGACACCCTGCTGGCGATCATGGAGGCCTTCCATGACGGCTTCAACGACAGCAAGTACCGCCCTGCTCCACTGCTCAAGGAAATGGTCGCGGCCGGCTGGCTGGGGCGCAAGAGCGGTCGCGGTTTCTTCACCTACTGAGGACCAAGCACCATGCCCCCGGTCAATGCCGCAATGCGCTGTGCCAACTTTGAGGAGCGACGTGACCGGGCCATGGCATTGTTTGCCGAAAAGGGCTTTGGCCAGGTCAGCATGCGCGAGCTGGCGGCCCATGTGGGGCTGACCGCCGGCTCGCTGTACCATCACTTCCCCAGCAAGCAGGACCTGCTGTACGACTTGATCGAAGAGTTGTACGAAGAGCTGCAAGCCACGCTGGACCAGGCCCGCCGGGCCATGGCCCGTGGGGCATCGGCGTTGAGCTGCCTGATTGCTGCGCACTGGCAGCTGCATGCCGAGCGGCCGCTGCAGTTTCGGCTGGCCGAGCGGGATTTGTGTTGTTTGAGTGAGGCGCAACAGGCGCACCTTGCAGCGTTGCGCAAGCGTTATGAGGCAGGCTTGCTGCGCCTCATCGCACCGCAAGCAAAACTGCCGGGGCAAGCGTTGGACGCCACAGCGCATGTACTGGCGACGCTTCTCAATCAGCTGCCGGGGTTACTCAAAGCATTGCCTGAAGAACAGGGGTTGGAGCTGATGGAAAACTTGCTGGTCGGCGGGATTGAGCGGACACTGCGATAGCCTGCCAGGGCCCCTGCGCGGGCTTGCCCCGCGAAGAGGCCGGATGCCTCAACGCAACAGCGACTGGATCTGCTCGTGCAAGGTATCCAGGTCAAACGGCTTGGCCAGGATAGGTGCCTTGCGGGTGATCGGGCTACCAGATTCGAGAATCTCCGCCGGGTAGCCGCTGATGAAGATCACCTTCAGGTCTGGCCGCAACTTCACCGCGGGCTCGGCAATATCCACGCCCGAGATCCCGCCCGGCAAACGGAAGTCCGTCACCATCAGGTCCAGGTGCGGCTTGCTGGCCAGGATGGCAAACGCCTGCTCGCCATCTTCAGCCACCAGGACGTGGTACCCCTCACCCGCCAGGTAATCGCGCAAAATCATGCGAATCGCCGGTTCATCCTCGACGACCAGAACCACATCTTGTGCATCTTCACTCATGTTAACGCCTTGAAATACTTACAGTTGGCCATCAGACCCCAGGCTTACACAGAGGTTGCCCGCGCCTGGTCGTTTTGTTCTTTGAATGTTGCCAGCGGCAATTGCAGGGTGAATGTGGCACCCTTGCCCTCCTCGCTTTCAACCTGTATCCGGCCACCGTGCGCCTGGACGATCTGCTCGGAGATGTACAACCCCAGGCCCAGACCTCCGCTAGCCTGCTGGGCAGCGACCCGCTCGAACTGCTGGAAGATCCGCTGCTGGTTGACGGCGCTGATACCGATACCGTGATCCTGCACCTGCACCCAGGCCATGCCGCCCTGCTCGAACACCCGTACCTGCACCGGATTGCGCTCGCCGTAACGCATTGCATTGGACAACAGGTTGGCCACTACTTGTTCAATCCGGAATTCGTCCCACTCCCCCTTCAGCGCTTCGCAACGCTGCAATTCGATGTGTGTTTCCAGGGCCATGGCCTGCGCCGTGAAGTTTTCCACCAGCCCACGCACCAGTTGGCCCAGGTCAAACAGTTTGGGCCGCAGCGACAATTTACCGGTACGGATGCGCGAAACATCAAGCATGTCCTCGACCAACCGGATCAGGCTGTTGATCTGCCGTTCGTCGCGCTCGACCATGGCCTGCAGCTTGTCGACACTGAACGCGTCCAGGTTGCCCCGTGCCAGGTGCATCTTGCGCAACTGGGTTTCCAGGATCAGGCCATTGAGCGGCGTACGCACCTCGTGGGAGACGATCGACATGAAGTCGTCACGCATGCGCACGGCATGCTCCAGCTCACACCGTGCCACCTGCAGCTGGCTGAGCAGCAGCTCCTGTTCCTGGCGGCTCTGCTCCAGGGCTTCCAGTTGCCGGCCAAGCACCTTGCGCTGGCGGAACAGGTCGACGAACACCGAGACCTTGCTTTTCACCGCCAGGGTGTCGAGCGGCTTGTGCAGAAAGTCCACGGCCCCGCTCTCGTAGCCCTTGAAGGCATAATTCATCTCGCGGCCCGCCGCACTGACGAAGACGATCGGGATGTGCTTGGTCTTGTCGGTGCCGCGCATCAGCTCGGCCAGTTCGAAACCGTTCATGCCCGGCATCTGCACATCGAGAATGGCCAGTGCAAACTCGTGCTCGAGCAGCAACGACAACGCAGCCTCGGCAGACTGGGCCTGGTGCACCTCACGGTCCTCGCCCTGGATCAGGGCCTCGAGCGCCAGCAGGTTTTCCGGCAAGTCGTCGACAATCAGCAGTTTGGCGATGGTGTGGCTTAGCATGCGCTGTATTCCAAGGTCGCGAGCAACTGCCCGATACCGCTCAGAGTAAGGATATGGTCGGGCTGGTGCAGGGCCAGAGCGGCCTCCGGCATCAGGGCAACCTGTGCGTCACGAGGGTCCTGGACGATCGTGCGCCCCCCATTGTTCTTGATGTAGGCAAGGCCCCTGGCGCCGTCTTCGTTGGCCCCGGTGAGCAGCACACCCAGCAGGCCGTCGCCATAGGCATCGGCCGCCGAGATGAACAGGAAATCAATCGCGGGGCGCGAGAAATGCACCGGTTCCTCCTGGCTCAGCGACAGCGTCAGGTCGCGCTCCACCGACAAGTGGTAACCCGGCCCCGCCACATAGATCTGCCCGCTGCGGATCCTCTCCTTGTCATGTGCCTCGCACACCGGCCGATGCAGCCGCCGCTGCATCACGCCAGCCAGCTGGCTGTGGCGATCGTCCGGCAGGTGCAACACGCAGAGCACCGGGATGGCAAACGCCGATGGCAGCGCGCCGAGCACCTGGAACAATGCCGCCACGCCACCCGCCGAGGCGCCGATCACCACTGCACGTACGGCGTTCATGATTTACGGAAGATCCGTTGGGGCTTGACCAGCGGCTCGAAACGTTCGCTGTAAGCCGAAAAGTCCACCGACTCCTTGCTACCCAACACCAGGAAACCCCGGTGGCAGAGCGACTCATGGAACAGGCCGAGCGCCCGATCCTGCAGGTCCTTGTTGAAGTAGATCAGCACATTGCGGCACGACACCAGTTGGGTCTCGGAGAACACGCTGTCGGTGGCCAGGCTGTGGTCGGCGAAAGTCACGTTGTCGCGCAGGCTGCTGTCCATGATGGCGTTGCCATAGGCGGCGGTGTAGTACTCGGCGAAGTCTCGGCGGCCACCGGCCAGGCGGTAGTTTTCCTCGTATTCGCGCATGCTCTGCATCGAGTAGATACCCTGCTTGGCCTTGTCCAGCGAAAGCGGGTTGATGTCGGTGGCGTAGATGATGGTGCGTTCAAGCAGCCCTTCCTCACGCAACAGGATGGCCATGGAATACACCTCTTCCCCCGTGCTGCAGCCCGCGATCCAGACCTTGATCGAGGGCCAGGTACGCAGCAGCGGCACCACTTCGTTGCGCACGGCAAGGAAGTGGTCAGGATCACGGAACATCTCGCTGACCGGGATCGTCAGGTACTGCAGCAACTGCATGAACATGCCCGGGTCGTGCAGCACGCGCTCCTGCAACGCAGACACCGTCAGGCAATCGAACTGACGCAGCGCGTGGAGAATCCGGCGCTTGATCGAAGCACCGGAATAATTGCGGAAATCGTAGCTGTACTTGAGGTAGATCGCCTCGATCAGCAGCCGGATCTCGATGTCGGTGTTGCGTTCGCTAGTCAAATTCGCTCCAGTTGCGGCAGCCAGACACGGATCAACGAGAACAGGCGGTCCAGGTCGATCGGCTTGGCCAGGTAATCATTGGCACCGGCTTGCAGGCAACGCTGCTGGTCATCCT
Organism: Pseudomonas sp. zjy_15; assembly: GCF_043101865.1. Classification (NCBI taxonomy): domain Bacteria; kingdom Pseudomonadati; phylum Pseudomonadota; class Gammaproteobacteria; order Pseudomonadales; family Pseudomonadaceae; genus Pseudomonas; species Pseudomonas sp. zjy_15. Next base: position 15,783 of record NZ_JBICII010000064.1, on the reverse strand, counting down.
TCATGGCCTTGGCGGTCACGGCGATGATGGGCAGTTTGCGCCAGCGCGGTTGCTGACGGATCAGGCGGGTAGCCTCGAACCCATCCATCTCCGGCATCATCACGTCCATCAGCACCAGGTCGATGTCGTCGTGCTGCTCCAGGCGCTCGATGGCTTCGCGCCCGTTGCGGCCGATTTCGACAATGGCGCCCTTGTGCTCCAGGGCACTGGTCAGGGCGAAGATATTACGCACATCGTCGTCCACCAGCAGCACCTTGCGGCCCTCGAACACCTTGTCGCGGCTGCGCGCGGTCTTGAGCATGCGCTGACGTTCGTTGGACAACTGCGATTCGACCTTGTGCAGGAACAGTGTCACTTCGTCCAGCAGGCGCTCTGGCGAACGTGCGCCCTTGATGATGATCGAGCGTGAATACTTGAGCAGGTCGGCTTCTTCCTCACGGGTGAGGTTGCGGCCGGTATACACGATCACCGGCGGGAAGGCGCGGATATCCTCTGCGGTCATGCGTTTGAGCAGCTCGTTGCCGAGCATGTCTGGCAGCTTGAGGTCGATGATCATGCAGTCGTAGATGTTCTGGCGCAACAGCGCCAGGGCATCCTGGGCCATGGCCACGGCCGTGATCTCGACATCGTCGTCGCCGATCAGCCGGGCGATGCTCTCGCGCTGCAGGTCGTCGTCTTCCACCAGCAGGATGTGCTTGAGCTTTTGCGTAAGCTTGACTTCCAGGCGAGCGAACACCTCCTTGAGCTCCTCGCGGCTGGTGGGTTTGACCGCATACCCCACCGCCCCCATGTGCATGGCCGCCTCGACGCGGTCTTCCACCGAAATGATGTGCACCGGGATATGGCGGGTGCCGGCCTGCTCCTTGAGGCGCTGCAGGACGGTCAGGCCCGAGTGGTCGGGCAGGCGCATATCCAGCAGGATCGCATCCGGAATGTACTGGGCGGCCAGCTCGAAGCCTTCGTCGGCGCCATGGGCCACCAGGCAGCTGTAGCCCAGCTCATGGGCCAGGTCGAAGAGGATGCGGGCAAAGTTGGGCTCGTCTTCGATCACCAGAATGCAACGGGTATCGAAAGGGGCGCGCTCGCGGTCGTCGGCAAAAGCCGGTGCCGGGCGCATGACCGCGGCGGCCAACGGCGCTTGCGGTACAGGCGGCAACGCATCGACGGCCGGGCGCAGGCTTTGCGGCTCGACGCCTTCGTCCTCGGCGGCATAGCGCTCCGGCAGAATCAGGCTGAACACGCTGCCTTGCCCGGGGCTGCTGTCGACATTGATCTGGCCACCGAGCAAATGCGCCAGGTCACGGGAGATCGACAGGCCCAGGCCAGTGCCGCCATAGCGGCGATTGCTGGTGCCATCGACCTGGTGGAAGGCGCCGAAGATCGCCTGCTGCTGATCGGCCGCAATGCCGATGCCGGTGTCACGGACCGCGAACACGATACCGCTGCCAGCCTGGAAGCTGACGTTCATGCTGACCTGGCCACGCTCGGTGAACTTGATGGCGTTGGACAGCAGGTTCTTGAGGATCTGCTCCAGGCGCTGACGGTCGGTGAACAGCGTGGTCGGTACCTGCGGCTCGACCTTGACCTCGAAGGCCAGTCCCTTGTGACCGGCAAGCGGCTGGAACATGCCGCGCAAGCCGTCGACCAGTCGCTCGACCTGGGTGGTCTCGGGCCGTACTTCGAGCTTGCCGGCCTCGACCTTGGCGATATCGAGGATGTCGTTGATAAGATTGAGCAGATCGTTGCCGGCCGAGTAGATGGATTCGGCGAACTTGACCTGCTCTTCGCTGAGGTTGCCTTCACCGTTTTCTGCCAGCAGCTTGGCCAGGATCAGCGAGCTGTTGAGCGGCGTGCGCAGCTCATGGGACATGTTGGCGAGGAATTCGGACTTGTACTTGCTCGATCGCTGCAGGTCGTCGGCCCTGGCTTGCAGCTCCAGCTGCGCCTGGCTCAGTTCATCGTTCTTGCGGTCCAGTGCTTCAGTGCGTTCGGACAACTGCTCGTTGGTCTGCTCGAGTTCGGCCTGCTGGGTCTCCAGATGGGCCTGCGACTCCTTGAGCACCCGTGACTGTTCTTCGAGCTCTTCGTTGGCAGTCTTGAGTTCTTCCTGCTGCACCTGCAGCTCTTCATTGAGTTGCTGGGTTTCGGCCAGCACTTCCTGCAGGCGCTGACGATATCGCGCACTCTCGATCGACATGCCCAGGTTGCCGCCGACCCGCTCCAGCAGCTCTTCATCCCGCTCTTGCAAGGGGCGCAGGAAACCCAGCTCGATCACCCCGTTGATCTGCCCGTCTTCGGTCGCCGGCATCAGCAGCGCACTGCGCGGCAAGCCGCTGCCCAGGCCGGAACTGAGGCGATAGAAGTCTTCGGGCAGGTCGTCCAGGCGCAGCAAGCGGCCTTCGCGGACCGCCTGGGCCAACAGGCCATGGTGGTCCGGTTCGACCTGCTCGCGGGCCTGCTCTTCAGCACCCAGGCCATAACAGGCCACGCGCACCAGCCGGCCATGCTCGTCGCGCACGTACACGGCGCCCACCACGCTGCCCAGATAAGAGGCAAAAAAGCGCAGGATGTTCTCGCCAAGCATGGGCAGGGTCAGTTGCCCGAGCACCTGCTGCGCCAACTGAGTCTGGCCGCTGCGCAACCAGGCCTGGTGCTCCAGGCGCTGCGCCGACCGTTGCTGGGCCTGCAGGTTTTCATCGTAGCTGGCCGAAAGTGCCAACAGGTCGCGACGGCCCAGGTAAGCCAGCAATGCACTGAGGCCGACAATGAACAGCACGAAAGACGAGATCGCCATCACAGTGACGGAACTGACTTTTTCGTTGCGGGCCATGCGCAGTTGTTGTTCGGTACTGATCAGGTCATCGAATTCCTTGCGGATTTCATCGGTGATGCGCTTGCCCCGGCCGTTGCCGATCAAGGTCTGGTAATCGCCTTGGCTGCGGCGCAGGTTAATCATCTGGTTGCCGAAGTCGTTCCAGGCCTGCTGCAAGGCGATCAGCCGATCGATGCGGTCGACCTGTTGGGGGTTGTCCTCGACCATGCCGCGCAGGCTCTGCAGGCTGCCGAAAATGCGTGGCTTGGCCACCTCGTAGGGGTCAAGGAAGCGCTCGTCGCCCGTGATCAGGAAGCCGCGCATGCCCGTTTCCATATCGATCGACAGCTTGACCGTATCGTTGGCATTGCCGATCACCCGGTCGGTGTGCTCGACCCACTGCATGGCCGAAAGCAGGTAGTTGATCACCGCGACGAAGGCCACGGCCCCCAGCAGGCCAACCCCCAAGGGAAGGCCGATGTTGCGGCTCAACAGCTTGCGAAAGCTTCGCTGGTCCATCGAGGCTGCTTGAATCATGAGAAAACGCCCGAGCTAGAAAAGTCCATTGAAAAGAGTGGCCGGTCAGTCGTTATTGTTATCTGCCACTGCGCTGTCCTGATAAGCGAGTCTAACCAGCTTTGACAGGTCTGGCAGGGCATTAAGCCAGTATTTGAAGGTTGCGTTCGGCAATCGTTCCATCTGTTTGCATGGAGCGGTATCCTCGGGAACTTCTGATGCCGCGCGGTGCACAGATTAAAGACACTCATTTGTACAGGATTTGAACCATGCACCTTCTGGTAGTCGAAGACGACGACATCGTACGCATGCTGATGGTCGAAGTGCTCGACGAGCTGGGCTACAAGGTCATCGAGGCAGAAGACGCCGCAGCCGCCCTGCGGGTACTCGAGGACCCGGACCAAGCACTGGCACTGATGATGACCGATGTGGGGCTGCCGGACATGCGAGGTGAAGTGCTGGCGGGTAAAGCGCGCGAACTGCGGCCGCTATTACCGGTGCTGTTCGCCAGTGGCTACGCCGACAGTTTCAATGTACCGGAGGGCATGCACCTGATCGGCAAGCCGTTCAGCATCGACAAGTTGCGGGACACGGTGGTGGGTATTCTGGGTAACCCTTGAGCACGGTGTCGCCTGTTTCGCTCGTAGGAGCGGGCTTGCCCGCGAAGAGGCCGACACAGGCAACCCACCTCACAGCGCTCTGCGCAGCAGATAGGTATCCATGATCCACCCCTTGCGCGCCCGCTCCCGCTCACGCACTTCCAGTATCTGTGCCTTGACTGCCTGCAACGGCCCGGCAATCAGCACTTCATCCTCGGTCCCCAGGTACGCCCCCCAATAGATAGTCAACGCCGGGTCATCGAGCCCGGCAAAGGCGCACTGCCCGTCGAGCATCACCACCACATTGTCGATAGGCCCCTGCCCGGCCAGGCGTCGCCCCGGCAGCACAGTCAGGGGCTCGCCGATGCGGTTGAGCGGCACCTGGTGCCGCGCCGCCAGCGCCTGCACACTGCTGATGCCAGGGATGACCTGCAAGCGCAACGTCACGCCGTGTTCGCGGACCAGGTCGAGAATACGCAGGGTGCTGTCGTACAGGGTGGGCTCGCCCCACAGCAGGAAGGCACCTGTTTCCCCGTCGCCAATTTCCTCCTCGATCAGGCGCGCATACAGCGCAGCACGCCGCCGGTGCCAGCTCTGCACCGCACCCAGGTAGTCCTCCGCCTGCACATCGCGCAACGGGTCGACCACCGGCACCAGGCGATAGCCACCTTCGGGACGGTAGCGCTGCAGAATGACCTTGCGCAGGCGCACCAGCTCATCCTTGCCGTCGCCCTTGTCGAGCACGAAGAACACGCTAGCGCATCGCAGCGCATCGACTGCTTCATAGGTGACCTGGCGCGGGTCACCCGCGCCGATGCCGATCAACAACAGGTCTTTCATTGCCCTGCCCTTTGCGCAAACCCACCTCTATTGTCAGGCGGCTACCGGTATTTGGCAAAGCGGCCGCTTAGAAGATCGAGAAGTTGTAGCTGACAATGACCCGCGTCTCATCCATGTCACGCGCCCACCTTTCATAGTTGCTGCGGTAAGTGGAATTACGCAGGCGTACGCTGACATCCTTGAAAGTGCCACTTTGTACCTGGTACTTGAACTCGGTGTCGCGCTCCCACTCCTTGCCTTCGGTACGGCTGCCCGGCACCTTGATATTGTCACCGTTGATGTAACGGGTGAAGAAGGTCAGGCCGGGCACACCCAGCGCCTTGAAGTCGTAGTCATAGCGTACTTGCCAGGAGCGCTCCTGGGCAGCGGCGAAATCATTGACCTGGGCGTAGTTGACCAGGTACGGGTTGCTGCCATCCAGGTACGGCATGGCGCTGTTGCCATACATGCGCTGCCAGCCGCCGCTGAGCTTGTGGCCACCTAGGCTATAGCCAAGCATGCCGCTGAAGGCGCGATGGTCGATTTCGCCCGCACGGGCATTGCCGATGTCATCACTTTTGATCAGCCGTAAGTCAGCCGACAGGCTGCCCACCGCCAGCGGTTGACTGGCCACCAGCCCGAGAAAGTGCTGGCGATAGATGTTCTCCAGTTTGGCCACTTGGTACTGGGCGCTGAAACGCTCGTTGAAGCGATAGTCGACACCGGCCAGGTCGAAGTGGTCGGCTTCGGTATCGCAAGCATAACGCTTGTTCTTGCAATGCACGCGGATGTCCTGGCGGTCGGTGGAATCCCGAGCCGTGTATTTGTCCAGACGAGCCAGGGTGAACTTCAGGTCGTGCAGTTCTTCGGAGGTGAGCATGGCCCCCTGGAACAGGGTCGGCAGCAGACGGCCATCGTTGTACTTGAGCAACGGCACATCCGGCATCATTGAGCCGTACTTGAGCACAGTATTGGAGACCTTGACCTTGGCCGCCAGGCCCATCTTCGCATACTGGTCGGCCGAGTGCCGGGGATCGTGACCGGACGAGGGCAGCAACCCACTGTTACTGTCGGCCGGGCTGGAATCCAGTTTGAAGCCGAACATGCCCAGCGCATCCACTCCGAAACCTACCGGGCCTTGCGTATAACCCGATTGCACATTGAGGATGAAGCCTTGTGCCCACTCTTCGCGCTTGGATGCGCCCTGGCTGGAACTGCTGTAACCGTCCCGGAAGTCCCGGTTGAAATAGACATTGCGTGCTTCAACCTTGGCACTGCTGTCTTCAAGAAACCCGGCAGCCTGGGCGTTGACACCGGCACACAACAGAAACAGGCCGGTAACACGGCGCCCGGGGGCGAGGGGAAAAGGGGAAAACATGCGAAGAAACATCCAGAATGAACACGATTTAACAACCTGCGGCACGCATTGGCCACGGTACTGCGGCAAGCCCGAACATGAGTCGGCCATTATCTGAAATGATCGCGCAAAGGCTCTGGCGCAGGCCATTGGACCATGGTCTAGCCCCCCGGTCGCGCAACCGCAGAAAAACCGCCAAATACCGCACGCAAAACTGGGAAAGTTCCCGGCTTACTTGCAAAAAGTTAGCAGTTTACCCGGTAGCCATGAATGACTACACTCGATATCAGCGAACAGTGGAACCCACCTGCGTGGCCGGCGTTTTACTCTTTTTCAATGTTCGTCACGCCCTGCCACGACCGACGTACAGGAGTGATTACAGTGTCCAGACTTGCAGAGTTTCGTGCTGCCGAAAAAGCGCTCCAGGAACAGATGGCGCAACTGGAAGCGTTGAAAAAGGATGCCGGCCTCAAACGCGAAATCGAATTCGAGCAGAAACTAGTCGGCCTGATGAAAAGCTATGACAAGAGCCTGCGCGATATCATCGCCATCCTCGACCCGAAGGCTGTGGCCCGCGCTTCCAGCACACCCGCCAAGCAACAACGCCGCCCACGGGTGGTCAAGGTCTATCAGAACCCGCACACCGGCGAGCGAATCGAGACCAAAGGTGGCAACCACCGCGGTCTCAAGGCTTGGAAAGAACAGTATGGGGCCGCCACGGTAGAAAGCTGGGTACGCTGATGAAATGTGCACACAGGCTTCACACTTTTTTCACAAGGACTGGCTCAGTATCGAAACAGCTAAAGGATTAGCGACCCCATCACGCGCCCGCACATGCGGGCCTCTAATTTCAGCGCCCTGCCTTTGCAGGGCGCTTTCATTTGCGCAATCGGTGCACTGCCGTATCATGGCCAGCCTGTCTGTTTTGCCGGCGCCCTGCGCCCGGCCCCGTCTCAGGAGTTCCCATGAGCCTGCACGATCTGCAAACCCTGCCTGGCGTCACCGCGCAACCTGACGCCGCCACCGCCCAGTTCGTCTTCAACCACACCATGCTGCGGGTCAAGGACATCGAGAAGTCGCTGGACTTCTACACCCGCGTGCTGGGCTTTCGCCTGGTGGACAAGCGTGACTTCCCTGAAGCCGCTTTCAGCCTGTACTTCCTGGCCCTGGTCGACCCGGCACAGATCCCCGCTGATGACAACGCCCGCCACCAGTGGATGAAGTCGATCCCTGGCGTGCTGGAGCTGACCCACAACCATGGCACCGAAAACGATGCCGAGTTCGCCTACCACAATGGCAACACCGACCCGCGCGGCTTTGGCCATATCTGCATTTCGGTACCCGACGTACGTGCCGCTTGCGCGCGCTTCGAGGAGCTGGAAGTACCGTTCCAGAAACGCCTGCAAGACGGGCGCATGAACCACCTGGCCTTCGTCAAGGACCCGGACGGTTACTGGGTCGAAGTGATCCAGCCAACCGAGCTCAAAGGCTGAGCGTTCGTCGCGGCGCGCTCGTCGGGCCGGGAACTCCCGGCCTCTTGCTGTGGTATATGAAGGTAACTGCTTCACATGCCACAGCGAGGTAAGGACGATGCAATCTCTTCACTGTGAATACCGCGAGCACACCATCACCGCCAGCGTGATGCCCCACCCCGACTCACCCCTGCCCTATGCCGCCGGCTGCCTGATCACGGCACCTGACGGGCACACCAGCAAGCGCATGTCGATGCCAATGCAGTTCTTCTCCGACCTTGAGAATGCGCAGCATGTGTCGCTGGCCCATGGCCGGGCACTGGTCGACAAGCAGCTCGATGGCGGGAACAAGGTGTTCTGACCCTGGTTTCGCCAGCCCCCTTCGCAGCTAAAGCCGTGAAGGGGGCTGGGGCAACTAGATAGCGCGCGCGTACGCCACAGCCGCATCCACCTGCTCCTGCGATGGCCTTACCCCGGTGTACAACACGAACTGTTCCAGCGCCTGCAACGCAATGACCTCCAGCCCAGTGATCACCGGCTTGCCCAACGCCTGAGCCCGGCGAATCAGCGGCGTCTGCGCCGGCATCGCCACCACATCGAACACCCGCTCCGCCGCCGCGATGGCGTGCTCGGGAAACGCCAGCTCATCTGCCTCCTGCCCGCCTGCCATACCGATCGGCGTCACGTTTACCAGCATCGGCGGGCAGATATCGCCAGGCTCAGGCATCCAGCGATAACCACAGACATCCGCCAACTGACGCCCGGCCTGCTCGTTGCGTGCAACGATAATGCCTTCGGCAAAGCCGGCATCGCGCAAGGCGCTGGCCACGGCCTTGGCCATACCCCCGCTGCCTCGCAGGGCAAACGCAGTGCCCGGATCGACCTGGTGCTGCACCAGCAATTGGCGCACGGCCAGGTAATCGGTGTTGTAAGCCTTCAGGTGGCCATTGCAGTTGACAAGGGTATTGACCGACTCGATGGCCGCCGCCGAGGGATCGATTTCATCGACCAAAGCCATGCAGGCTTCCTTGTAGGGCATCGACACCCCACAGCCGCGAATACCCAAAGCGCGGATCCCTGCCACCGCCGCCGGCAGGTCATCGGTGCGCATGGCCTTGTAATAGAAATCCAGGCCCAGCTGCTGGTACAGGTGGTTGTGAAAGCGCACGCCGAAGGTCCCCGGGCGACCGGCCAGAGAGATGCAAAGCACGGTGTCCCGGCTTGGAGTTGTCGGCATAACAGGCTCCTTAGTCATGACTGAAACGTTTATTCAGCGTAACAGAGTCAGCCACTGGTCGTCCCTTACACAACCTTTACCGTTTCCCTGTGCTCGGTTGACAGAGAACGGAGTCAAAGTAACAAGGCCCGAACGTGGTAACGGTTGATAGGAGCAATGATCACTATCGAGGAAGTTGATTTCAAACTGCCCCGGCTGCTGCGTATGGTGGAGCCATGTTTCACAGGAGGTCCCCATGGCCACTATCCAGATCATGTCCGTTGTCGGTAGCGCCGTTCCCACCTCACTGCGTGAGCAGGGCCTGCTGGCGTGCTGGTACCTGGTTCGCAACGGCGAAGCCGTCAGCGGCCCGATGCCGACGCTCGCATCAGCCCGGGCACTGGCCGAACAGTTGCAGCCAGGCACCTTGGCTGCCTGACCCGAATTTGTTGTGCGTTGCTCCCTATGCCCCTGTTGCCCGCCAAACTGGCGGGCTTTTTTTTGTTCTTCACGGATTGCCGGGGTTGCCACCTCGTGTTTGGCCGCTACTGCCCAACTGACTGGTCAGCACCATGACCTTGCCTTGCAGCCGGCCTACGGTCATCACCAGCTCGTTTCGTTCCTTGGCGAGCAGATCAGCTTTTGCCTGGGCCTCCCGTCGGGCATCCCGTTCGATGTCCAGCAGTTCTGTCAGGTGGCGGATGACTGCAAGCTCCGCGTTGTCCATCGCGCGGTCGACTGCATCTCTGGACAACCACTTGCGCAGCCACAGAAACGCACCTAGCAGTACAGTCCCCGTACCGCCCAACCAAGTGACGGTGCCCGGGCCGAGGTCGGTCGGATCCATGTGAACCTCATTACAGATGATGATGTGATCAGCCCCGGAGAAAAATGTCTCGTTAGCTTTCCTTGTTCGCGCGCTTAATTTAGCCTACAGCTAACATAACCACAAGAGCAGATTTAGCCATGCGCACATTTAGCAGCAAGCTAAACACTGGCATGCTTCACCCCATGGACATCTACCAAATTCGCAAGCACAACCTGGTGAAACTGATCGGTAGCCAGAGAAAGGGGACCTGCGCAGAGCGCTGGGGGATGGCGCCTGCACACCTGAGCCAGATCCTTTCGGACAAGACAGTGAAAAACCTGGGCGATGACGTGGCCCGTCGCATCGAGGGCATCGAAGGCCTGCCACGGGGCTGGTTCGACGCACTGTCGCCAGGCGAACATGCGCAAGGTGCTGTCGAGGCAGGTGACAACAAACTCTCAGCAGCCGACCTGGTCAAGCAGATGCTGGCCCGAAGCGGCAAAGGGATCTCTGAAGAAACCCGGCAAAGGCTGCTGGCAGCTGCGCAAGAGCCTGCAGATACCACGCTGCTGAAAGCCGAGCCGCTTCGCCCCGGCCTGGTCGGTGACGAAGTGTGGATTGCCCACTATGACGTGCGGGCCGCCATGGGCGGTGGCCAGATCCCCCACGACTACCCCGAGATGTTCAAGGACGTTCGCGTCAGCCCCAGCCACCTGCGCGAGCTGGGCGTGGAGTTCAGCGAGCACCATCACCTGAAGATGGTGACCGGCTGGGGTCAGTCGATGGAACCTACCATCAGGCACCGCGACCCGCTGATCGTCGACGTCAGCATCCGCGAATTCGTCGGCGATGGCATCTACTTCTTTTCCTGGGGCGACCACATCTACATCAAGCGGCTACAGATCGCGGACGAGGACCACTTCGAGATGATCTCCGACAACTCGCGGCACAAAGACCGCATGATTCGTCGGGAAGAGACCTACATTCAGGCCAGGGTCCTTCTGGTGTGGAATGCCCACCTGGTATAAACCGAAGCCCGCCCTGACCGGCGGGCTTTTGCTGAAGCTCAGAAAGGTGCCGCCTCCTCGACCTGCATCTCGCAGTCGCGCTCGACGACAAAATCATCACGCTCTTCCACGCTAGAGCGCGCCCATCGCACCGTCACGCTAGCATCATCGTTGAACGTCAACTGTAACTCGGGCGTTTCCAGCAACTGGCCCATCACCTCCTCCCATTCCGCTTCACCGTCGGTATCCAGGCGGTGCACCACTACCCAACGCTGCGTCTGCGCGAGTGGGTGGTTGATCATTGACGATACCCGCAGGCTAAGCCGCTCTATTCCAGTCATTTCCTGGCGCTGTTGGGGTCCCGACTGCATGTGCCTAGACATATTCTTATCCTGATAGCTGTATATTCGTACAGTATTCAGCTAAAGCTTATCTCACCGCCAAAGCCAGCGTAAAGCCCCATCGCGAAAAATTTCGCCAGTAGGTAACATCCCCCAAAGCGAAATTAATTTAGCCAAAAGCTATTGATTTGATTTTAGCCGCAGGCTAATTTTGTGTTCGACCGCCATTTGCACGGCTGCTCAACCACTCAAACCCTTTCGCCAGGAGCTCCCCATGGCCGTAGATATCAGCCACCTCACCATCGCCACGCCGATAGCCGTCTCCTCAACCAACCCCGTTGCTCTGGAGCTAAACGGTGCTGAAGCGATTGCCCGCTTCCCCAGCATCGTGACGGTGCTCAGCGATGGCTCGATCCAGTTTTCAGCACCCACCAAAGGTGCTTCGAGCAAAAGCACCCACAGGACACGCTGCGAATGGACAGAAACGCAAGACTGGACGCTGGCCAGCGCCCAGAATCACTGGAATCGCCAGACCATGACGCTGACCAAGGTCAACTCGGCGCAGAAGGTGGTCATTGCCCAGATGCACGTACGCGGGGATGACGGCCCGCCGGTAAAGGTGTTCTGGAACAAGGGCAACATCACCTTCGGGTTTCGGCGCACCTTCAACCAGACCGATCCGGTGAACTCCACGGTTTTGAAGGGGGTGCCACTGGGTGCGACGTTCCACATCAGCATTCACACCACGTCTGAAGGCGTGGTAACCGTGACGGCCGAATACAACGGGGTATCCGCCTCGTCGGGCGATTTGCAGCTCGACAGCACCTGGGCTTCACACCTGTTCGAGTTCCACGGCGGGGTCTACAACCAGGTCGATTACACCGACGCAACACCCGCCGAGGACGGCTCGATCTGCATCATCAGCGAGCTCTTGCTCATCCACCGCTGAACGTCGATGCCCAGCCCTGCTAGCACAAGCCCTCATGGCGTCGCATGAATGCAAAAAGCCCAGCGCGGGGCTGGGCTTCTATCAGCTGGGCTGAACAGTACTTCCGCCAGCCTTTACACACTGTACTGGCAGTTACTCCAGTGGGCGCTTGTGATAACTATAACGCTCGGCATTGGATGCCCGCGATGGGTCCGGCGGGCCTGGTCTCTGCCTGCCTCGAAAGGGCCGATTATGTGCGGAATCGTCGCGATCCTCGGGCTGCTCCCTTTTACCTTCCGAGTCTTGACCGCCTGGCGGACCATTGTTTTCAGCCGGCCTGATAGCCTGCTGATCACAATCCATTCCATCCCTATCTATGGTCATACGCACCTCTCAATGCTCAGAAGCTCTGAGCTACATCAAGTGTGCGCTTACCCTGTCCAGAAAGGTTTTATATCAGATCACCGGACACGGGCGAGAACCTCAATACCGGGACCTTTCGCTACACTGCATCCCACTCAAAAACATAGCCATTGGTGCAAAAATTGGTACGCGCCGGCTGTGCGTCCATCCAGCACATCCCGGCAATGCAGCAGTAGCGTGGGAGTCTATCCTCAGACCGCACCGCAAGCGGCCTGAGCATCTGGCCTGTCTAATAGGGTTCAGCCAGTTTCAGCGACTTTGGCCCAATAAGACCGAGACGCTTTCGGGCGGTTTTAGACAGCTTTACTCCCCCATCCAGGCGTTCAGCCAACCAAGATCCATCCTGGGTCGTCAGCTACAGCCACCTCCCACAGTCCGCTGTCGACCCAGGCTGTGTGAAAACGTTCGGCGCGATCCGGTTGGTTAGAAAACGACCAGAATTTCGCGCTCCTGCGCGAAATCAGGGATAGCTGAATAACCTAGCCATTACAGATTTCACGTACGCTCGAGTTCTTCACAGATGCGTTTGGGTTTTCACACAGCCTGGACCCATAGCGGCCATTCCATAAAGCGTGTGAGCACAACAGCGCGTTGTGACCACACACGTACCCCTCATTTCCGTATCAGTGGTATCAAAATTGGTATCACCGGATAGCCGACGTTTACTGTCCGCTCTCAATCCAGGGTTACCCTTACTGAAGACAAAGTCTGAGGGGCTCACTAAATGCCCCCGACGGTCTGGAGTCAATTGCGTGTTATCTAAGATGCGTCAGCTTCGCTTCCGCCCTCATAATCGTAGTCAATCAAGCTTGCCGAAACTTGACAAATTTCAAATTGCTCTAAGGCCCTGGTGCCAGCAGCACAGTATTCTTAATTTCGATATTGAATCCAATATCGCGACCGGGAACATCATCCTTCCTTCTATGAGCACCGCTAGCTGAACCTTGATGTCTGTTTGAAGCCGCCGTACGCTATCGGCATTCATGGAGGAATCTGGCTGATGGCACGCGTGGGTTTGATACTGACACCGGGTTTTGCTGACTGGGAATACGCATTCATTGCTGGAACTGCGTCTCCATTTTATGGGATCGACGTCAGGTTTTTCGCACCTGTTACAGGGCCGCTCCACTCGCAGGGCGGATTGGCTGTAACTGTCGATAGTGGCTTGCAACAATGCCTGGACTGGAAACCGGACGTTGTTGTCGTGATTGGAGGAATGGTCTGGGAGCGTACAGAAGCTCCGGATATTCGAGACTTTCTTCATGCTAGTCGTTCAAGTGGAGCGACAATTGCTGGCATCTGTGGTGGAACGCTGGCACTTGCAAGAGCTGGGCTACTCGACACGGTTCCTCATACCTCGAACAGCGCTGACTTTCTGCAAAAAAATGCCGTAGGTTATGACGGGCGCACGCGCTATCGAAGCAGTGCAGTAGCTGTGGTTGCAGACCGCATCATAACTGCTCCAGGCCCTGCACCCGTTAGCTTCACCTGCGCAGTGTTCGAAGGTGCCGGATTATCTTCAGCGCTCATTTCTCAGTTCAGATCAATGCTAGCAGCGGAACATGGATGACCGCCTCGTTCCACAAATCAGCCCATCAGGTAATGTCTTCGACGGTCCTCTTCTGGCCGTTAGCTGTCCTTTTTTAAAGGCAGATGTAAGTCGAATGCAGCCACTCATTGCTTGGGCGCAAACAAGTCCTCTGCCAACTCACCGGGTTGCCGCAAGTCCATCAGCAGCACCTCTGCCTTGCTGTACCGAAAGCCGGGCCTGAAGATACGGTCGACCGCCTCTGAGGCAAATCGGGTCATCAGCAGCGTGTCGCAGGGTGGGTATGCGCACAGGCGAGATTATGTCGCTGCGCTGGAATGAGGTCGACGTCGAGAAAAAGACGGCTCACATCTGCCGGATCGTGGTTGAAAAGCAGGCAGTCGAGCGGACCAAGACGAAATACACCCGCACCGTAATGTTGAACAGCCGGGCTCTTGGCGCACTGGCAAGGGCCAGAGAGATCGCGCAATACCGCTCGAAGCAGAAGCGCCGCGTCTCGACGGAGTCGCCATTCATCTTCCAGCCTTCTGGCTCGTCACCACGAATCCAGCGTTCATTGCTGGGCAGCTTGGGCGCTCGGTGCAGGTGCTTCTCTCGACCTACGCCAAGTGGTTGAATTCTGCCAACGATTGGACGGAACTGGCGAAGCTGGAAAAGAACGTAATGGGTACAGGATTAAATATCGTTCACCTTGCGCCCTTTGGTCATAAGGCATTCGACAGCAATTCAGCCATACTCCAGAATGCATCGGTTTCTAGGGGGAAAACCCTTGCACAGCCAACGACATACAAACTTTTAGTGAGCCTCAACGTGAAAACTTCCCTGTCTATCCTCAGCCTGCTGCTGTTGCTCACAGGTACCGCGACCCTTCCGTCGACTGCTGCTGCACAACCCCCGGCCCAGGTTCAACGTGACCCATCCAAACTGCATCTGGCTTCAGGCAGCGCCCTGCTGATCGACCTGAACAGCAGCAAGGAGCTGTATTCAAGCCACGCCGACCGCGTAGTGCCCATCGCTTCGGTCACCAAACTGATGACGGCGATGGTGGTGCTGGATGCCAAGCTGCCCATGGATGAAATGCTCACCATGACCATCGCCAACAACCCGGAAATGAAAGGCATGTACTCTCGCGTGCGCCTGGGCAGCCTGCTGGACCGTCGCGAAACCCTGCTGATTACCCTGATGTCGTCGGAAAACCGTGCGGCCAACAGCCTGGCCAACGCCTACCCCGGCGGTTACCCTGCGTTCATCAAGGCAATGAATGCCAAAGCCCGCAGCCTGGGAATGGCCCATACCCGCTATGTCGAGCCGACCGGCCTGTCGACGCAGAACGTCTCCACTGCCCGCGACCTGGCCAAGCTGCTGATGGCCTCGCGCAAGTATCCAATGCTGAGCGAGCTGTCGACCACCCGCGAAAAGACCGTGGCCTTCCGCAAGCCTAACTACACCCTGGGCTTCCGTAACACCGACCACCTGGTGAACAAGAGCAACTGGGACATCAAGCTGACCAAGACCGGCTTCACCAACGAAGCCGGGCACTGCCTGGTACTGCTGACCCGCATGGACAACCGGCCGGTGGCCATGGTCATTCTCGATGCCTTCGGCAAGTACACCCACTTCGCCGATGCCAGCCGCATGCGACAATGGCTGGAAACCGGTACCTCCAAGCCGGCACCGGCAGTGGCCATGCAGTACAAGGCCGAGCGGCAGAACAAGGGGCGGTTGGCGGTCGAATAACCGCCATATCCTGGAGCGTGCGGGCTTGTTCACGAAACAGACAACGCGGCGGATAGCACGGGCTTCGCCCGTGTTCGCGGGTGAACCCGCTCCTACAACGGCCTGTGCATTGTGTGTAGGAGCGGGTTTACCCGCGAATACGGTCGCGCCGGCAACGGTAAACGGCGGGTGGAGATTGGCCAGCAGGCCTGGCCCATTC